>NZ_JBFADP010000018.1:0-122613 GCF_040641415.1 Streptomyces sp. NPDC020875
CAAAGCTGCCTTTGGGGGGACCCCCAGGGGGCGACCCTGCACCCCCCGACCACGCGCACTGGACATGCCACTCGGGGCTGGAGCCCGTCCCGGGGGAGGGGTGACTGCCACCTGATGTGGTTGGTCCACCCGCGCCCCGGTGGAGGGTTGCCCGCGCAGTTCCCCGCGCCCCCAAGAGGGCCCGTCTTCTCTACAGGTCCGGTGCTGGGGAGAGCATTTAGGGGCGCGGGGAACTGCGCGACAAGCCACGACCGGGGCGCGGTCGAAACACCTCCGGAGGAGGCACATCCATCCCCGCCCGAAGGGCGCCCCCTTTCCGAGGCGGCTCGGAGGGGGCAACCAGGGGCGCGGGGAACTGCGCGACCAGCCAGCCACGGTCCGCAGACCGCGAACAACAGCAGGGCGCCGGGCGCGGCCCGGTAGTGGCGGGTCCTCCCCCGGAGGGCCCCGGCGCGGCGCACCCCGCAGCGGGAGGCGACCCCGCGGGAGGCGACTACCCCTTGCTGACCGCCGTGAGGATTTCCGGGCCCCGGCGGGCCGTGAGGGGTGCGGCCAGGCGGAGGCCCGCCCAGGCCAGCAGCGGCCCGTAGACCACTCCGGCGGGCAGCAGTATCCACAGGCGCGCGTCGTCGAGCAGGAAGAGTGCGACGATCAGCGGTGATACGAGGAGTGCCGAGAGGAGTCCGCCGCCCGCGAGGGAGATCCAGGCGAGGGACGCCTGTCCGGGGGCGACGTTCTTGTAGGCGTTGTCCTGGGGGATGGAGTAGGGGAAGCGCGCGGAGCCGTACGCCCCGGTGCCCAGCATCGCGCCGAGGACGGCGAAGGTGATTCCGAGTGCGGGCGGGAGTCCGGGGAGGTCGTCGACGGCGATGGCGACGGCGACGGTGACGAGGATCGAGTAGGGGAGGGCGATCAGGAGGAGTGCGAGGGCTCGGGCCCGGAGTTCCTCGTAGGCGTCGCGGGGGGTGGACATGGTCTGGAGGACCATCCAGAACGCGGAGGTGTCCTGCCCGAACTGGTTGTACATCTGCATGCCGAGCATGCTGGTGGCGAAGGCCGCGAGGTAGATGGAGCCGTTGCCCTGGAGGACGTAGAAGAGGGGGATGATCGCCCCGAGGGCCAGTCCGGAGACGAGTCCGGCTTTGGTCTTGGGGTCGCGCCACAGGTAGCGCAGGGCCCGCTGCATCACGGCGCCGGTCCGGCCGCCGGGCAGGAGCCGGAAGAGGCGGCTGTCGCCGCTGGTCTCCTGTTCGGAGGCGGCGGCGAGGGTGGAGCCGTCGGGGGTGGTCATCAGCCGGGTCAGCATCCGGCGCCACCACAGCAGCAGTGCGGCGAGGGCGGTCGCGGTGATCGCGAGCTGGGCTGCGGCGATGCCGTACGCGCCGTCGCTGGTGGCGTCGACGGCGCTGATCGCGGAGGCGACGGGGAGCCATTGGGCGATGTCGGCGGCGGGGTCGAGGGCCCGGAATCCGTCTTCGGAGCGGCCGAGTTCCTGGAAGGCGAAGTTGACGCCCTGGAGTCCGACGGCGATCACGAGTCCGCTGAGGATCGCGAGGTCGCGTCCTTTGCGGGAGGTGAGGAGCCGGATGTTGGCGGCGGCGACGGCCCGGGCGAGGGCTATGCAGCCGAGCAGGGCGAGGGGTACGGCGACGATCGCGACGGCGACGGCGGCCCAGCTGTGGGCGAGGCCGATTCCGGCGCCGAGCAGGACGCAGAAGGTGAACAGGGGGCCTGTGCCGACGAGGGAGGCGGCGGTGAGCGCCGTGACCAGTGGCCCGGGCCGCAGCGGCAGCATCACGAGCCTGGTGGCGTCGAGGGTTTCGTCGCCGCTGGGGAAGAAGAGCGGCATCACGGCCCAGCCGCCCGCGAGCACGGCGGCGTACAGGATGCCGAAGGTGGTGACGTAGTCGCTGTCACGTCCCAGGACGAAGCCGAGCAGTTGGGCGAAGGCGAAGAGGACGGCGAGGACGAGGGAGATGACGAAGACCGTCTTGCGCGCGGTGGACTGGTGGAGCCCGTTGCGCAGCAGGGTCAGCTTCAGCCGTACGAAGACGGCGGCGAGCTCGCCGGTGGACAGTTCGCGCGGCCCGGCGGGGGAGTCGGCGACGGGTCCGGCGGCCGGGGCTGCCGCGCTCATCGGTCCGTACCGTTTCCGCCGCCCAGCCAGTCGAGGGCCGCGCCGGTGTCCTCGTCCCGTACGCCGACGAGTTCGAGGAACGCGTGCTGGAGGGTGGGCGCCTCGCCCCTGACCTCCGCGAGCGGGCCCTGGGCCACGATCCGGCCCTGGGCCATCACGGCGACCCAGTCGCAGAGCGATTCCACCAGCTCCATCACATGGCTGGAGAAGATCACGGTCGCGCCGGACGCGGTGTACCGCTCCAGGACGCCCCGGATGGTCTGGGCCGAGACGGGGTCGACGCCTTCGAAGGGTTCGTCGAGGAAGAGGACTTCGGGGTTGTGGAGGAGCGCGGAGGCGAGTCCGATCTTCTTCCGCATGCCGGTGGAGTAGTCGACGACCAGTTTGTGCTGGGCGCCCGCGAGTCCGAGGACGTCGAGGAGTTGGGTGGCCCGCTTGTCGACCTCGTCGCCGGGGAGGCCGCGCAGCCGTCCGCTGTAGGCGAGGAGTTCCCGGCCGGAGAGCCGTTCGAACATCCGCAGGCCCTCGGGGAGTACGCCGATCCGGGACTTCACGGCGACCGGGTCGGCCCAGACGTCGTGGCCCGCGATGGAGATCCGCCCGGTGTCGGGGCGGAGCAGGCCCGTCACCATGGAGAGGGTGGTGGTCTTGCCCGCGCCGTTGGGGCCGACGAGGCCGATGAACCGCCCGGCGGGGAGGGTGAGGTCGATACCCGAGACGGCGAGTTGTTCGCCGAACCTCTTCCACAGACCTTCCACCTGGACGGCGGGCGGTGCGGTCGCCGCCCTGCCGTCCGCCGGGTTCTCCCCGGCCGCCGTCTGCTGGTCCGGCATGGTCGTGCTCCTTCGGTCCCCTGTTCGTGCCTGTACGGGGCCAGCCTAGACAGCTGGGAGAAACGATTTTTCAGGTGCGGGTACGGGTACGGGGTCCCGGGCTTTCGGCCGCCCGGTGGGGGGAGGAGGGGGCGGGGCGACCGGGTGGGGGGAGCGCCGGTCGGAACGCCGGCGGCGCCGGTGCCGCGTATGTCCATACGTAACGGGGCGTGGGGGCCCCGGGTCGTTCAGGTCCTCGGGTTCTCGGGGCCGGTCAGGCGGACGGCACCGTACCCGGGCGGCTCCGCTCCCGGCCGCAGGCGTACGCCAGCGGGCTGATCAGCTCCTCCGCGTCCGGCAGCCAGCGGTTCTCCGGGGTGGGCCTGCGGGCCCACTGCACCGGGCCCAGGCCGCCGATCCGGGTCGGCGGGGCCGCGATGTAGTGGCCCTGGCCGCGCGGGACCAGATCGAGGGAGCTGGGGGCCCAGCCGAGGTCGCGGACGAGCGCCGGGGCCTTGGCCGCGCCGCCCGGCAGCACCAGGAAGATCATCCGGCGGTCGGGGGTGGAGATCACCGGACCCAGCGGAAGGTCCATCCGTTCCAGCCGCGCCAGGGCCAGGAACCCGGCCGACTCCGGCACGTCCAGTACGTCGAACGTCCGTCCCGTGGGCAGCAGTACGGCCGCCTTCGGCTGCTTGCCCCACATCCGGCGGGCCCCCGCCGCGCTGCCCGTCGCCTGGTTCACCCAGTCCGGGCGGGTGGCGTGCGCGCCCGGGGCGGCGCAGTCGGTGTCGCCGCAGGAGCAGTACTCCTTGCCGTCGCCCGCCTCCAGCCACGTACCGGGGAACACGTCCCAGTGCCGTTCCTCCGCATACCGCACGGCATGGTCCAGCAGCTGCTCGCCCGCCCGTTGCCGGGGGATCTGCGCGGTATCCGTAGTTCCGATGGTCTCTTCCACGACCTCTCAACTCCCGTGATCACCGGGGGTTACGGGCCCCCTACGGGCCGCCCCCGGCATCATGATCCCGCATATGGGGCGCATCGATGCACATACGGGGGCGCGCCTGTACAGCGGTCCCGGGACCGGGTATCACCCTTGGGAGGGGCGGTCGTGCGGGGGAGCGCGCCCCCGCGGGCGACGATGCCCGGTGACCGTGGACGGGTGCAGCGATCCGGAGTGCTTCATTCCGGTTCGGTCGAGTGCGTCCGGGGGCATCTTTCGGGGGGACTTCCGGATTTCTTGACGTACGGGCCCTCGGATGCCTCCAGCATTCTGGAGAAACCCGACCAACTCGACCAACGCTCTTAAGTCTGCATTCTCCGTATATCCGCCGGGCAGTGATCAAGACCCTCTCGGAACCCTCCGGGTCTTCTCGGACCGAGGTATTTCCGAATTCAAGGATTTCGATCACCCGACGGCGCCTCAGGGGGTTAAGGATCCAATGGCAGCCAGGCCACTCGTCGCCCGCCAGCCGAACGAACGGCTGCAGGCGCTCATCCAGGAAGCCGGGTGCTCCAACGCCGGGCTCGCGCGCCGCGTCAACATGGTCGGCGCGGAACGCGGACTCGATCTGCGCTACGACAAGACATCCGTGGCGCGCTGGCTCCGAGGCCAGCAGCCCCGGGGCCGGGCACCCGGCATCATCGCCGAGGCCCTCGGCCGCAAACTGGGCCGTACGGTCACGATCGACGAGATCGGCATGGCCAACGGCAAAAACCTCGCGTCCGGCGTCGGACTCCAGTTCTCCCCGACCGTACTCGGCGCCATCGAGCAGGTCTGCGAACTCTGGCGCAGCGACGTCGGCCGCCGCGACTTCCTCTCCGGCGCGTCCGTCGCCGCGTCGGCACTTGTCGAACCCAGCCGCGACTGGCTGATCACCGGCGCCGACACCCAGGTCGCCCGGACCGCCGGAGCCCGCGTCGGCAGCGCCGACGTCGAAGCCGTCCGCGCCATGACCGCCGCCCTCACCGACCTCGACCACCGGTTCGGCAGCGGACACATCAGGCCCGTCGTCGTCCACTACCTCAACTCCGTCGTCTCCGGACTGCTCTCCGGGTCCTACCGCGAATCCATCGGCCGCGAACTCTTCGCCGCCGTCGCCCGGCTCACCGAACTCGCCGGATACATGGCCGTCGACACCGGCCAGCCCGGACTCGCCCAGCGCTACTACATCCAGGCGCTGCGACTCGCCCAGGCCGCCGACGACCGGGGGTACGGGGGGTACGTCCTCGCCGCCTCCATGAGCCACCTCGCCGCCCAACTCGGCAACCCGCGCGAGATCGCCCAACTCGCGCGCGCCGCCCAGGAAGGCGCCCGCGGCCAGGTCACCCCCCGGGCCCAAGCCATGTTCTACGCAGCCGAAGCGCGCGGCCACGCCCTCCTCGGCGACGCCCGCACCTGCCAGACCGTCGCGGGCAAAGCCCTCGCCGCCCTCGAACGCGCCGAACCCGACAAGGGCGACGACCCCGTCTGGATCGACCACTTCGACGAGGCGTACCTCGCCGACGAACTCGCCCACTGCTACCGCGACCTGGGCCACTCCGAAGCCGCCGCACACCACGCGGCGGGCGCGCTCGAAGGCCACCCCGAGACCCGGGCGAGGCGCCGCGCGATCGGCTACGCACTGCTGGCCACGGCACAGGTCCAGCAGCGCGAAGTGGAACAGGCGTGCCACAGCGGCACCCGCGCCCTCGAACTCCTCGGCACACTCCGCTCCAGCCGGGGCGCGGAATACCTGGACGACCTCCAACAACGCCTGGAGCCCTACGCGGCCGAGCCCCCGGTCCGCGAATTCGGCGCGCGCTTGGAACTCCAGGCGGCGTAGTCGCCTCCCGCTGTGGGGTGCTTGGCTTCTCGGGCGCCTGGTGCCGGGGTTGCCTGTGCCCAGGCGGGGTGTTCGCGCCTCAGGCGCCGGCGGGGCTGTTGAAGATGTGACCGTTGCTCCGGCGGTATGCGGGCGGTCTTGTGCGGCGTCGGGAGGGTCGGTGGCCTCCGGGCTCACCTCCTCTCGGACGGCGGAAGTGGGGGTCTTGTCCGGGAGACCCGGTCTTTTCCGCCGTCCGTTGCGGGGGCGACCCTGCACCCCCCGACCACGCCGACCGAACATGCCACTCGGGGCCGGAGCCCGTCCCGGGGAGGGGTGGGTGCCACCTGATGCGGTCGGTCCACCCGCGCCCCGGTGATGGGCTTGTCGCGCAGTTCCCCGCGCCCCTGGTTCCCCCCGGTTGTCGCCCTCCGAAAGGGCCCCGCCCCTCACCCCGGGGCCGGGACCCATCGGAAAGGACCCAGCCCTTTCTCCCGGGGCCGGGACCCTTTTCAGGGCCGGTGCGGGGGAGAGCATTTAGGGGCGCGGGGAACTGCGCAGACCCTACACCCTGGTAAGTCGAAAAGCACCAGGTCAGACGCAGAAAAGCCCCGTCCGGCACGGTGGCCGAGCGGGGCGTTTTGCTGTCTGGGTCCGTCAGCAGGTGGGCCAGTTGGGTACTGCGGGCCGGTCGCCCACGGTGGCGGCGTAGCTGATCACGTCGCCGATCCGCGAGGCCCCTTCGTGGTCGCCCTGGTCCTCGGCGCGGGCTGCCGCTGCGTCCAGCGCGGGGAGCAAATCGCTTCCGATCGCCCCTGTCTCGAACAGTCTGGTGATCGGGCCCCCTCCATCCTGGTGGGCTCGGATGTTGGTCCGGACAATCTCGTCTGCGGGGTCACTCATGAACCGAGGGTATGCGCGCTTCCGGTCCAGTCAGGAGCAGAACGACGACTTCACGGCGGCCACGATCGCGGCGGCCTGGTCGTCGCTGAGGCTCGGCACCGTTCCGCCCTCGAACCGTTGCTTCGTGTTGCTCTGCACCGCCGACGCTTCCTTGCCCTGTTTGATGTCGAGACACGTGCTCCGGGCTCGGCTGACGGCTCGGTCTTCCTTGGTGACCAGGCCCGTGTCTACGGCTGTCAGAGCGCTTATCAGGGCTGCCCGCTGCGCCGTGTCCGGTGTCGGGACGCCGGTACCCGTGGGGGGCTTTGACGGCGTCGTAGAGGGTGTGTCCGCTGGATCCGTGGTCGCGGTGGCGGATTTCGTGGCGGTGGGCTTGTCGGTGGAGTCGTCGCCGTCTTGCACCAGTGACAGGACTCCGCCGAACGCGACCGCTGCCGCACCGATGATGATCCACTTCTTTCGGTCCACTGTGTCCCCTCCACTGACTTACGGGCATGTACACCCACTACGGATCGATCATGGATCCTCACGGTGGACATGGGAGAGCCCCGTCCGACACGTGGCCGAACGGGGCTCTCTTCTGTCTGGTACTTACCGGATCACATCGTCCGGGGACGGTCCGGCACCGTACAACGCGGCATGGTCGGGGCACGCGTACTGAAGTATCGGCGGGCCGCTCGCGCGTTCGGTCGCGCCGACGACGACGGCAGCCGTGGTGCAGCGTCCGCAGTAGACGCAGGGGGCGGCGAATTCTGTCGGGAGGGTGGCGTTCAGTCCGTCGCGTGTCACAGGACCACCGCCGATACGCCCTCGGGAACGTACGCGTAGTCGATGCCTGCCAGTGCGAGAGCCACCGCCACCCGTCGCTGTGCTTGCTTCTGCCGCTCGATCCAGGGACCCATGTACGGCGGGATGCGGAACGTTCGGGGCGGGGGCGGCATCGTCCGGGCGAGGACGTGCACGGGGATCGGAGATTGCGGGGCGCAGATGACGACGGGGACGGGCCGGCTCGGCTCGGGGGCGCGGTGTCGGCCCCGGGCGGGGAGTAACTGGTGCAGGGTCCATGTGAGCGCGCGGACGATAAGGTCTCGCATGTCGGTTCAGCTCCTCAGTGGCTGATCGGCAGCCCCGATGACCGGGCCAACGGTTCATCGGGGCGTTTTCATGTCTGACGGTAGAGAGCCTGTACACCCCTGTCCACCCCCATGGGTCGCTATGGGTGGAAGTGCGTCGTGGTTGCCCCCTCGGTAGCGTCAGGGTGTGGAGTTCGACCCCATGCGCCCGAAGTGGCAGCAGATCGCAGAAGAGATCACCCGCCGCATTGAGCGCGGGGAGTATCCGGTGCGCTTCCAGCTTTCAGAAGTCCGGTTGGCAGCAGAGTTCGGCGTGAACCGGGACACGATGCGCAAGGCGACGAAAGCCCTGCGTGAGTCCGGGATGATCACCACCATCCCAAGCATGGGAACCTTCGTGGGGTCCCCCGAGGGTGACAAGGGCCAGGGGTAGCCGATCCGAAGTGCACGGAGCCCCGCCCGTCACGATCGGCGCCGTGACAGGCGGGGCCGGCGGGGGCGCCGCGCCGTTCCGGCCCATTCCTCCGGCAGGGGCAAGAGGGGCCGAATCGGAGCCCGGAGCCTGCCCCACAGGGCTAGGCTCCGGTCTGTGGACGCACCTTTCGTCAGCGCGGACGATCTGGACCATCCGGCGTGCGGTATCTGCCCTGGGAAGAGACTGCCCCGGTCCGGGTTCGTGGTCTATGACCGGCCGAACCGGGACTGTCCGTTCAACCCTGCGGACGGACATCGGTACACGTCGGACGGAACTCCGGCGTGCGTCCACCCTCACAAGATCGGGCTAGAGCCTGATCGGTTCGCCCCGCCCCCGCTTCCGGTGGACCTACCTGCCGCGCCGACTGATGCGTCTACCTGGTGGTCACGTCTACGCCGAGCGGGATGGAAACGCGCTTCGCGCGCTCGGTGACCCCGATCCGGGAGAACACTCCGTCCAGCACCCTGCGACGACGCTCGGTCTCAGCCGCGCCGATCCAGTACCGGTCATTGACCGGTCCGAACGCGAGCCGATACGACTGATGGGTGTAGTCGCCGTGGTCCCAGAGACCACCACCCGCGCCGTCTTCCATGTCCGTCATGTGCACGAACCGGAAGCCGCCCCGCTCCTGCATACGGCACAACAGTGTGAATTGAGCCGTGAGCGCGTGCGACATGACGTCGACCGGGACGGGCAGCCGGAGTTCTGCGGCCCGCTCGTTGCCGTCCGTCAGATCGAACACGGCGCTCTTGAGGGCCATGGCCCGGGTGGTTTCCTTGAACAGGGCCGGAGCGTCGGCGGTGGCGTCGTACTCCGGGATGATCGTGTACCCGTAGCAGTCGGTCCAGTCGGACGAATACTTCGCGCACGTGTCCCACAGTCGCCCGAACTCCGGGTCAGCTTGCATGGTGCGGTGGATCTCGCGGGCACGCTCCGCCACCTTCTCAGGGGCGGGGCGGACAAGGGTTGCGGTGGTCACTTGCCACTCTCCCTTTTCGTTGGGTGTCTTTCAGGACCCGTCCCCGCCGAACGGCCATGACAGTGGTGTCCGGCGGGGACGGAGCTTGGGAAGCGCTACACGGCTCCGGGTCGGGAAGCCCAAGCGTCGAAGCCTCTAGTCCTCGCCCTGGTCCGGGGATCCCGTTCCGTTCGGGCCCATCTGCACCCGGTCTTGTGCGTGCTGCCGTCGTACGCCGGTGCTAGCCCCGCGCATCAGGGCCCGGCGCCCCGCAGCTTCCTGGTTTTCTTCCGGGGTGGCAGGCTCCCCCCGTGCGGCTCGGACCGCTTCGGCACGTACGGCCTTGACCGTGGAGGACTTGCGCTTGTACATGTTGCGCTCTCTCTCGGTGGTGTCCGGACCCGAACAGGTACCGGAATACTCTGGGGACGGCATTCCTGGGCGGGGGGCCCGTATGGCTTTGGTGTCGGCGTGCGCACGGCGTGCAATACCGAGGCCATCGAAGAACTCGGCCAGCCATCCGTAGCTGACGCAGTACTCCCGGGCGAGCCTGGTGAGGGAGGCGCCCATCAGATACCTGTCAGCTACGCGATCCTGCGCGAGGATGACCCGTTCCTGCGCTGCACTCGGCGGGGGCAACTCCCGGTCCGGGCGGGCCGATGCCTGGTGCGGATTGCAGTTGTCGGTATGTGCGGTGTTCTCGTGCAGGGACCGCAGATCTCGGACTTTTATGAACGGGTCGATCAGCCCTGCCGCTGCCGCGTCGTGCATCCGCGTCCGCAAGGTCCGGCACACCTCGCAACGCTCCGGGTCGGGCGGGAACCCACGCGGCCGGGACAGGTTTACGGCGATCATTGGGGAGACTTCAAGCGTGTGTCTCGCGAAGGGGTCAGTCCGAGGTACTGCCGCACAGGCGCATAGGCAGCCGGGACATAGGTATCCAGCAGATAGGGCGGGATCCAGGCCGTTTCAGCAACTTCGCGCGGGGCGGCCACGTGCGCCGTGCCGGATACCACCAGGCATGCCACGTAGACGATGTGGCGACCGGTCCAGTTATGGGTTCGTTCGCCGATCCGGACCCCGGGCACGACCGTGATACCGGCCTCCTCGTGTGCTTCCCGTACCGCCGCCTGCTCCGCGGTCTCCCCGGGCTCGATCCCTCCGGCAGGGTGCTGCCATAAGAGACCGGGCTCCGGCTTCCGGCGCCGCACCAGCAGCAACCGCCCATCGGTAATACGGGTGACGACGGCAGCGGCTATGGACAAAAGAGGCTGTCCCTTGCGCATGGCTGATCGACTCTCCAAAGCGGTTAGGGTTTCGGGCCCGGCCGTTCCATGGCGGGGGACAGTAGAACGGCCGGGACCCAGGAGCGGGGATCCTCAGCCCCGCCCCGCGCCTCACCTCGCGGGGTCTCTCAGTAGCAACCCGTGCCAGGTTGCTCCCCGTGGGGTGAGCGTTGGTCCGCACTCGGTCGGACTTCCCGCGACTACGACGGGGCCGATACCGAGAGCGGCGTTCGCAATGATGATGTGTACTTGCTACGGGCTTGCGGTGCTCGACTCCAGATCGGCACGCCGTTTGGCAGGGGCCAGCGAGCGCGACACGGGCCATATCGCCAGCGTGTAGCGACCCGAGTAGTCGGCCACGGTGAATGCGACCGGACTCCCGGCGGCGAGTAGCGCTAGGGCATCCTCGTGCGCATGGTCGTCCGACTCCCATCGGCGTAGCTCCGTGGGCACGTCGGTGCGCGGTCCGGGCAACTCGACCAGCGCCCCCGGGGCGTCCCTCGCCCACCATGCGTTCGGTGCGGGGTCGAGCCCATCGGCGAGGCGGTGCGCCTGGTCGCGTAACCAGCGCAGCGCGAGCCGGCGCGAACCTGCCGAGGTGGACCCGAGTTTGACGCAGACCAGCTTGCCGCCCGCGGGGCCCTCGGCGGTCACTTCGGCCAGATAGGGCCCGGTCATCGGCGGTGCTCCCGACGCGCGGTCTCGAACTCGCGCGCACGGAGGCGAGCGAAGGTGTCGGCGGGTTCGGTGTGCTCGGGGAGTACGGACCAGCTCGGCCCCCCGCCCACGGGGCGGAGCGTCCAACGGTCGCTGGTCGCTCTGCGGAACTCGCCCGCGCGGTCCCGCGCCGTGTCGTGCAGCAGCGTGCCGAGCGGGGGCGGGATGGCGGGCGGGGGTTCCGGCGAGGTGAGTAATCCGGCCGCCGCGTCGTGCAAGGTTCGGCGGCGGGACTGGTCGGCTTCGGTTCGCTGTGTCATGGCTGCTGCCTCCGGGGGATGTGAGGCCAGACACCGGAACCGTACGGACGGGTGCGGACCTAGACCACGGACGGTGCGCCATCGATTACGCAGCATGCTGCTACCGAACTAGCACGTAGCGTGAGAGCTAGCCGGAGATGCCCAGGTGAGTGGCCATGTCCCGCATCTCAACGGAGAGAGTTCGCTTACGGGTCCGAAGAACGTCGGTCATGATCCTTCGCGCCATGGGCTGGTGCTTGATCCACTCGGGCTGATCCGCACAGACCTCCGTAAGGGTGTCCATAACGTTTTGGTGCGCGCCCAACAGCGAGTGAGCCTGTGCCACATCCAGCAGATGTCGGCCCCAGTTCGCACCCTGCGGCTTCCCGATCCGCTTGCGGTTCTCAGGGTGGAGCACCTCACTCTCTGACTTGCGAAGGACCGCACGCGCCTCGGCCCTACCGTCCCCCTTGATCAAATAGTCCTCAATGGCCTTGATCGATGCTGTGATTGGACCGAACCCGCCCCACGTGGCGGGGAACTCGCCATCCTCCGTCACCAGCCCCGCAGATGCTCGCGCAACCATTCTGCGAGCGGCCTTTGCTTCCTGCGGGCGGTTGTCGCGGACTGCTGCCGCCGCCGCGCGCATCCAGAGTTCGCCCCAGATACCAATGCGACTCACGTCAGTATCCGAGATTCGGGGCTCCATCGCCTCTGCGGTCTGTACCGCGAGGGTGTAACAGTCGGCAAAGCGATCTTGCCGAAGTAGCAACCAGCACAACCCCACTACCCCGGTTGCGACTGTCGACCGATCCCTTGCCGAACGTGCTTCCCGAATCCCCTCGGTCAGTGCGTAGTAGGCAAGATCGTATTGCCGAACTTGTGTGAGGTACTTACCGCTGACCAGGAACGCAAGAGCGCGAACCCTGGCAGCACTATTACGAGCTTCCTCGGTCTCAGCACTTGCGTGGGCAACTGCGGCATCCCGCAACACACCGGGCAGCGCCTTCGCAACCGCGTCGAAGTCATCCGCGCGATAGAGATCATGGACGGATAGCACCGAACCCCGCAGGGACGGCAGTTCCACAACGGCGTGGGTCGTGCCTGTCAGCACCCCGTCAACCCCGACGGGTGGCATCAGGGCTGCACGGATTGGCATCAGTTTGCGCCGAGTGCCGTCGTCGCCCCTCACGGGTTCGGGCGAGCCAGCCACAAAGAGTTCGGATGTGGTCACGCCCAGGACTCGCGCGATGGTGTGGAGGGTGGCAGTGCGCACCGTCCGGCCTTGTTCGGCCTTTTGCACCGTGCTGATCGACAGCCGCGCGGCTTCGGCTAGGTCTTCCTGAGACAACCCGCGCGTCCGCCGGACACGCTTGATGGTCTCGCCAACTTCTCGCGACATCGGTTCACTCCGCCTCTCTCGGGGCCCAAGTACGTCGCACCCAACGTACGGGCCCCGAGGGAGATTTACCCCGGGTGCAGCAAACGGCACCCTTCTGTGGAGATCCCGCCCGTCAGGCGACCAGCCCCATCATCCGGGCCGGCTGCGGGATGTGCTGCCCGTAGGCGCACGAGGTCACCGGCTCGATGTCCCCGTTCGGCTTCCAGGTGCCGCACGGGTGGCGCACCCAGTAGGAAGCCCCGGCCAGGGCGCCGGTCGCAGCGTCCCGCGCCAGCAGCCGGAATCGGCGGACGCTCGGCACGGCGAGCAGATGCGATGTCGCCCCGCCGAGGGTGACCAGAACGCGGGACAGATCGCGACAGGTACTGATGATGTCTTCACCGAGGACTGTTGGAAGCGAGGGACAGGCGCCCCACGTGCCGTTGCTCCCGGGAATTTCAACGTGCGTATGAGCTAGGTACTCCTTGCTGTGCGTCACCATGGCGTCACGCTAGTACAAGAGTTCGATTCAAGGAAGCCTCCCGTTTACCTATTGGGGGCGCAAAATCGACCCCATGCATCCCTACTCTGAACTGGGCTCGGAGCGGAGTCTTGCACGTTTGGCTTGAATTCGCCCCTAGGTCCGACCATGCTCGGGCGGGCGCCGCGATCACATGCAGTTAATTCGCAGCAATGTTCGCGCAACGGGCAGCAAACGGTCTGAGAATCACAACTCCTGCTCGACGCAGGGGCCTTGACCTAATAGACCCATGGCATATTCGCGACCGCACTTGGTCATTTGGCCGAGCCGGGCCGGAGGGAGAACCTTCCGCCCCGGGGAGGAGGCGGGAGCGTGCGTACTTCAGAGTGATGTCTGAATTCACCATGCGCGTGCACCAGCTCGGTACAGCTCCCCGAACCGGGCACGGCCCTTTACCCGGGCTTGCCGCACTTGGTACGAGGTGCATCCCATGTCCGCCGCGAGGGTGGCGTCCGGTTCCGTCGCGTAGTCGGCGACGGGCGTGATCCCGTGATCTGCCTTGAGGACGTGTCGCTGACGCTCACTCAGCCTCCCTAGGACACGGTGAACCTCCGACCGCACCGTAGCGCGCCCCACGGATACGTAGTCGCTGGCTTCAACCAGATCCACCGGCACTTCCGACACGGCCGCTATCACGTCACCAATGGTGGTGGAATCCTCCCTGAAGGGACGGTCCAGCGAGTCAGTCCCGAGCCACGCGAGCAGTGCGGCATACGCACGCCCCTGGCTCATTCTGCGAGTCCCCATGGCTTCGGTGGTCGCAACACGTGCCGCGTCGTACGGATCCCCGGCCGCGAGGTCAAGGGCTAGCTCGAAATCCTTTGCCGTGGACGGACTGACCCCCTGGCATGCCACCTTGCGGCGGTGCTCGTTCATTGCCGTGCGAAGAGGCCGGTCAATATAAGCCAGGAACTCACCGCGCGCGGCACCCTCGAAGGTGGACAGGCATTCCCAGATGCAGATACGCCCCACCTGAGCAAGGTCTTCGACCAGCTCACGGTCTACGTGACCCCCGCGGCCTGCGTGGAACATGGCGCGGCTCACCACTAGGGGTTCGACTTCAGTAAGCAGTACCGATATGGCCTCAAGGTCATTACCTTTGGCCGCGGTAATCATTTCAGCAGTGAGCCGCTTCATTGGATACTCTCCTTCGGTCGTCGATACCCCTGCACAGGGGCACAGAGGTTTCCGGGAACGGAGAGTTCATGACCCGTGAATGCGCGTCACGCAAGCACAAAAAAGCCCCGCCCCTGACTCGCAGGGACGGGGCTTGCGCATTGCCGAATCGCTGCGAGGCATCCAATTTATGAATACCGGAGCGAATCAGCAATGCACATAGATCGCACTTTATTGGGCATAGACCTCCTTAACGTTCGGTTTGACCCATCAGATGAAACTTTTCGAGACGCTAGGTCATCTTGTTATCAAGTTCGGATACTCTCCGTGTCTTTTCGTGGAGATCTCATGGTGAGCGATACCGTTCCGTTACGGCTTGACGGGCAACCAGGGGGCCGCTCAATCGTCCTTAAGGCTTAGTAGTCAGCGCCGTACAGGCTGCCCCAGGAGCGTGCGCCGATTTCCGCTTCCGCGGTGATGGGGACTCCGTACAGGGTCATGGCCATGCAGCGCTCGAACTCGCGGGCAACGTCCTCGGCATCCTCGGCGGGTGCCGACGCGAGGATTTCGTCATGAATAGGCAAGCGACAGTATTCGAGCAACCCGGATTCCTCGGCGGTGATCAATGCCTGTCCGAGCAGATCCCTAGCCGCGCTTTGACAGGCGTAGTTGACCACGGAATAGGTGCGGTCCCGGTCCAGCGGAAGCCGTCGGCCCGTGGCAGAAATGAACACCATCGAGTTTTGGAAAGCCTGTCGCTGCCACCGCGAGGACGCGCGCTTAATCTCCGGATAGAGCCGGTCATAAGCGGTTAGGGTCCGCTGTACGTCCTCAACGGGTGCACCGGTTTGCCGGGCAATGGTAAGGGCTCCGCCGCCGTAGATTTTGCCGAGCCCGGTCCCCTTGGCTAGCTTCCGGTGCGTCTTAGTGAAGTCGTCGCCGAAAAGGAGTCGCGCCGTAAAGCTGTGCAAGTCCTCACCGGCCGCGAGAGTTTCGATCATCCGGCGCACCTTCGCGAGGGCCGCGAGGACCCGCATTTCAACCGCTTGGAAATCGGTTGACACCATGACGTGTCCGGGTTCGGCGAGGATCGCGCGCCGGATGATGAAATCGGATGACGGTAGCTGGTGCAGCCCCGCCGTTACGGACATGCGACCCGTGCGCGCCGCGAGGGGCGATATTGCAGGGTGAATGCGACTGTCGGAATCGGCATTCTCTAGAAATGCCTGCGCATACGCCGTGCCCCACTTCCCCGCTCTTTTGGCCCTCAACACGGCGTCCGCGAGGACGTTGGGTTCTCTCGCCCCGATCCTCTGCCAATCACGGTCAAGGTCCGCGAGGGGTAGCAGGACAGCTTTGTCTGTCTTCAGTGCCCCGGAGTCGGTCCGCTCCGTCAGTCGCTCGCCCATGCCCGCGAGAGCGTCCGCGACTTGCGCCGAGCTGTTGACCGACGACACCCCGTACCGAGCTGCCACCGCCCCGTACCGGTCCGACTCTTCCCGGAGCCGGCCCGCGAGGGGCCGCGCATAGTCCTGGTCGACCAGCAACCCGCGGCGCTGCATGGTTGCGCAGATGCGAGCGAGGGTGTGTTCGTACGGCACCAGGGCGGGGCGCACATCGAGCCGGACCAGCTCGGCGCGGAGCGCGGGGGCGAGCCGAGCCGTCAGCAGAACGTCAAGTCCCGCGTACAGCAGATAGGTTCTGTTCGTGAGCGGAATACCGGCCCACCCGGTCTCTTTCGTGAACCCCAAAGAGTTGAAAACCTTTGTAAGGCCGTTCTGTGTGTCCGGGGCTGCGGGGTCCACCCATCGGGCGGAAAGCGGTTTGAGGGCCGTTCCTGCCCCGCCCTCGGACGGCTGCCGCGGGTCGATAAGCGCCGCAAGAATCCGGGTATCGGTCGTGATCGGCGCAAGGTCTTCCATCGGAATCCCTGCGTGCGCGTCCAGGACCAGCCAATCAAACATGGCATTGTGGATCAGCACTTCCCGGCATCGGCGGAGCGCTTCCCGTGCGTACTGTGCGTGGTGTCCGCCTCGCTCGTACAGCAGGACCCATGCGTCATGCGCGTCGCCGAATTGAACCGTCCGGAGCCCGTACCCGGGACTGTAAATGTTGAGTCCGGTCGTTTCAGTGTCGACGGCTATTGGCCCTCGGGTGTGAGCCTGGTCGACCCATTCCCGGAATGCGTCTAGGTCGTCGGCGGTCTCTGGCACATGTACCCGTACAGGGTCACCGGCTAGAACGTACTGCAACTCGATCATGCGTTCCCCCTGAAAACAAAAAAGGGGCCGCCCACCTGGTGTAGGTGAACGGCCTCTGTCGGTACTGCTACTCGCCGAAGATGCCCGGACCGGACGTGTCGTGGCTTTCCTTGGCGGGCCGGATTCCGCCGAGGGCAACCCCGGTCTTTGTGCGCTTCTTTGTCGCCCCGCGCTCCTCCATAGCTGCATAGAATGCCTGCCGTGTCCAGCGCTCTCGGGTCGGCAAGTTCTCAGCCTCGCACCATTCCAGATATGAATTAAAAGCGTCGTTCCCGCTCATTGACTCGGCGTCGTCGGCCCACGCGAGAACCCCGGGCAGGAAGCCGGCGAGGGGGTCCGAGGTCTGTCGGTACTCCGTGCTTGCAGCCGTTATGACCTGGGGGTCTTGCAGCCCCTTACGGTGCCACTCAACCGCCCCGGTCACCGCCCATGCGGCAATGCCCTCCGCCTCGGCGAGTAGCTTCCGGTCTAGGTCCGGGTCCCGTTCGTGAGGGGCGAACCATCTTTTGAACGGGATCAGCTTTACCCTGCGCCAAAGCCCCTCATCCTGGCTCTTGAATTTGGGCTTGTGGTTCGTGGCCAGCAGCAGCAGGAACGACGGGCGAAACTCGAAGAATTCCCGGTGCAGGAAACGCGCTGAGATCATGTCCTTTCCGGTCACCCGCTTGAGTATGGATTCTGACATTGCCTTGCCGGACTCGCCCTCGGACGCCATGACAAGTCGAGCGCCGCGCAAGGCTGCAATGTCATTCGGGATACCGCTGCTCTTGCTTTCCTCAAAGGTGGCGAATGGCGTCGTCCTCGCAATCGCCCGGAACACTGCGGTGACGGTCTCGACTAGGACTGATTTCCCGTTGGCGCCCTTGCCCCAGAGAACCCCGAAACTCTGTTCCGACACGTGGCCGGTAATGCCGTACCCGACCAGCCGCTGAATGTATGCGGGCATCTCAGGCATTCCCGGGAAGACCTCGGCGAGGAAAGATTCCCACCGGGGGCACACCGCGTCGGGCCGGTAGTCGATATCAAGCCCGTACGTCAATAGGTCGGCCTGGTCGTGCGGGCGGAGCCTGCCCGTGCGAAGATCGACCGTTCCATTGCGGAAAGTCAGCAGGTCGGGCCGATTGTCAAAATCGGTCGCGCCGATGATGACACTGGGGACGGACCTTAGCTCGGTCATCAGTGCGTCAATGCGGCTGGTCATTGTGAAACCCCGCGCCGGCTGTGTCTGTCCCGCGAGGACCAGCGCGGCCCCCATCCGGTGGATTTCCTGCCGCACCCTGTTGTCAGAGCGGACCCATATGCGTCCGTCCCAGGTATAGAAACCGAGACCGGCCGCGTAGCGGATTCTCCCGGAGCACCAGGCAACGAGAGCGTGTGCGTTCATGGCGTCGCTCTCGCCGAGGGTGCCGACCAGGCGCGCGAGGATGTCCGCCGCTTCGGTGCCCTCGGTCCTGGTGACCGACTCCGCGCCGGTCCGGTCGGCAAGCTCGACGGACCGGTCTGCCGCTTCCCGCTCGGCGGTGTCCCGGACGGGTCGGGCCGCCTTGACCGCGCGGTGCAGCTCGGCGGGGAACGCCGCGGGGTCGCGCGCTCTCCAGTCGGTCACGTCGTCGCCCTGGTGGGGAATGTCGAGCACCAGGGCCGTAACCCCGTGGTCTGTCAGTCCCTCGGCGAGCCGAGCCGAGAACCCGTTGCCCGCGGTGTCGTTGTCCCCTGCGATCACGACCAGTTGCCCGCGTAGTCCCTCGGCCAACTCGGTTATGAGAGCAGGGGAGTTGGCGAAGCTTGCGCCACGGACGAACACCACGTCGTACCCGCACGCAACCACGGTGAGCCCATCCGATGGCCCCTCGGTCACGACCGTGACCCCGTATCCGCCACCGCCCCGCAGTACTCCGTACGGCGACCAGCGGAGCCCCTTGGGGTTGACCAGCGAGAGCCACCGTGCCGAGCACTCTCCGCCGAGGTCTCGCCCCTGTAGTCCGCGGGGCACTCCGTCGAACCCCAGCAACGGCACGGTGAGCCGAGGATGTGCCCGGTACTGCCGCGAGACGTGCGTGAACCCCTCGGCCTGGTCGCCCTGGTCAACGCCGAGCCCTAGTTCCGCGGCAGTCTCCACATCGAGCCCGAACCGGTCGGCGAGATACTGCCGAGCCCGTGCCGACCACTCGGCGGAGTAGTCGCCGAGGGCGAGGGAGCACCGGTCGACGTACGCCGTGAGTCCGGCAATGAGTCGTACGAGGACCAGCTCGGCGCGACCCGCGGGCACGACGTTCCCGGGGCCGGTGGCATCGAACAAGTCCGACCAGGACAGCCGTACCGCCGAGATCACGTCCGCGGTGTCACAGCCGGCCCGGCACGTCATCCGAACCTTGTCGTCCTCGCCCCTCCATATACGGAGACTCGGACGGCTGTCCTGGTGCCCGGGGCATCGAGCGGAGTACCCGCCGTCCTGGTGGGCGGTTACGTCGCCGAACCGGGCGAGCAGGTCAGCGAACAGCACGGGACGACACCCCCGCCCGTCGTGCGTCCGCGAGCAGTACGGCGAACCGGTCGAGCGTCACCGTGGCGTACCACCGGCCGGTGTCGAGCCCCCGGGCGGACACGGTCACCCCGTACAGCTCCGCCGCTTCCTGCGGGTGCAGAGCGAGGGCGGACCGGACCCGGGTCCACGTACGTACGGAGAAATGCACCCGCCCCGCCCCCACCCCGGAGCCGCGCCGTTTGGCGACCACCACCCCGTACGGGAACCCCGCGTGCCTTGCCTCTACGTGTGCTTGCCGGAGCCACTTCGGAACGGCGGACTTCTCAACGTCCTTACATTCGAGAATGAACGGCACCGCATGGATATCCCCTACATCCCGTGCCCCTTCCTGTGCCGCACGGCGGATGTTCATCGGGTCGAACGGGTCCCGGAGTGCCCCGAAGTTGTCCAACAGTTCTAGGGTGTGATTCAGGTAGTCCCGCACGGTGCTTTCCCATGCCGTGCCCTTGCGCTTATTCGGATTAGACAAGGTCGGCCCCCTGGTTGATCACTGCACCCCGGGCCATGGCATGCGCGACCGCATCGAGATACCGCGTCCAGTCGTCGCGCTCCCGCCATCCTGGGAGTAGAAAAATGGTGTCCCCCGCGCATGCCTCGCGGATATCCCCGAGTGGGTCGGCGTAGGAAGTCCCCACTTCGTAGATCATCGATTTCCCCCATAAAAAAGGGGGCCGGACGAGTTAACCATCCGGCCCCTGATCGGGTCTGTCAGCCGTACCGCTCGCCCGTGATGTCCGGGAGGATGAGCCGCACGTGCTCTGCCGATATCCATTCCGAACGCAGTGAACGGCGCTTGACAAACCCGGATTCAATTCCCGTCGGACGGACCCGCAGCATCGGCCGAAGCCTGCCGTCGACAAACCGAGTCGTGACCTTCTCTACGACGGCGTCCGCGAGCCGTACCCGATTCCCCTGCCGTGCCGCGTACGCAATCAGGTCGCCCGGATACAGTTCCTCGCTGCCGTAGTCCGTGACGACTCCGCGCTTCCCCATGTGTCCCCCTGGTGTCGCTGTAGGTCATTAGATGTCTGAATGCCGCGTAAGCCTGCGGCGGGCACACGCCATTACCGATCGCTTTCAGGTGGTCGCGCCTGTTGAGCCCCGGAACACCGGTGACCCAACCCGCAATGCCCATGAGCCATTCGGCGAATTCGGCCGTGAGCCGGATTCCTCCGCGGGGTCCTCGCTCGGTCGGAGCCGGCGCGGGATGACCCGTCAGTTCTTCCCATCGGCGGATGGCGGGCAGGAATTCGCCCCACCATGCGGTAGGAGAATGACGAACGTCCGCAGATTCATCCCACCCGTCCGTTTCGGCGAATTCCCCGGTCCCCCTGTTGAGTCTGAGGCGGTCGGAGTAGGGCAGAAGGAAAACGGCTTCATCGGCGAGCGTGGCCGCATGTGCGCGCCGCTTCCCCCCCCCCGGAGAGGGAATGAGAGAGAGCTTCCCAATACGTTTCAGCGGGTGCTGTGCCCCGCCATTGCTGCCAAGATTTGCCGTTGGGGTTCTGAGGCACGGCAAGGCAGAACCAACGGTCCCGTTGGTGGGGGGCTCCAACTGCGGATGCTCGATAGCAACACCACCGACAGTCGTACCCGATCTCGGCCAGGGCCCGGAGTACATCGGGCATTCCGCGGGTTCGAATGTTCGCAACGTTTTCCAGGAAAACGAGGTCCGGTCGAATTGCGCGAATGGCGTCGGCGACGTGTGTCCAGACCCCCGAACGCGTGCCATTGATACCCGCCCCCCTTCCTGCTATGGAAATGTCTTGGCACGGAAACCCGGCCGTTATAGTGGTGATCTCACCCGCGAGGGCGAACCAGTCGATTTGAGTAATGTCGCCGAGATTCGGCGCGTCCGGATAACGTTCGGCGAGGACCCGTGATGCTGCCGGATCTATTTCGGCAACGTGCGTCACGCGGTCCCCGGTGAGCATTTCCACGGCCAGGCCGAGACCGCCGTATCCGGCACAGAGTTCGAGAATGGGCATGTGTGTTTCCCCTGTTCAGGGGCCCCGGGCGCATCGGCACCGGGGCCCCCGCGGCTCGGTCCCTAGTCGGCTATCGCGTCATTCCAAGACTTCAGAACCCGAATGACCGGCTTGAAATACGAGACATCCCGACCCCGCTTGGTGGTGTATTCCACCAGCTCAATGGACAGCTCGGCGAGGGCTTCACCGCCTACCTTGTCGAGTGCATTGCCGATCTCGTGAAGCACTTCGGCAAGCTTCCAAGATCCGGTCTGGAAACGGAAAAGGCCAAGGTCGTAGTCCTCGGCGATCCGGAAGAGAACGGAAATGCTCGGCGAGGGGCCGCGCTTGCTCTTTGCCGCCGCCTTGCGGTCCTCCATAAGGGCGGGGCAGCCGCACGCCTTGCCCTTGTCCTCCTCCGGGGAAAGGAACTCAACCCCGTCACAATGGTGAATAAGATTCGAGCCGTTCCACAGCTTCATATCCGAGCTGATGGCATCCGGCCCGGAAAGGACGACCTTGATTCGCTTGGTTTCGGTCAGAATCTCAATGAAGTTCTCGGAAGTCGACTCGGTCTCTTCTGGGGTGCCGCCCATAAGCTGAGCGATAGCCGCGGCAACGTCCGGGTCCCCGGTGGTCACCTTCCATTCGGCGAGAGCTTCCAGAACGTTGTTGACCGACCGGCCCGAATGGAACCGGCCCACGGTGTCATCACTGAAAGTACCCTTCGGCATAGCGTCCGGGTCGGTCTCGAAAATGCGCAGAGCCATACTGTCCCCCTGGTTTTTGGCATGAAAAAAGGGCGGACCGCTCGATACGGTGTCGCCCTCGGAATGAGTTGGTGGTGGTGCTATTCAGTTATGCGCGCCGCTGCGTACCCGTCACCAGCCGGCGCACCCCGGAAGCGATAGCGCGCCCAATGACCGTCTTGGATATCTCGCGGTCCCACTTGAACACCTTCCGCAGCGTCAGGAAGATCTCAAAGACTTCGCCCTCGATGCGCACAGGCAGGAATTCCCACCCATCCGGGGTGATGTGGAGCACCGCCGCGCCATCGAATTCGGGCATGTCCTCGGCGGCCCCGTTCGGGGCAATAATCTTGTCCGCGTGTGCATAGGCAGACATCTGCAAGGCCACATCCGGATAGGTACTCTTGCTGGTCTTCCAATCGACAATGAGCGTGTGCCACTCGCCGTCGACATGGTCCGGCTTTCCGTCCTCGCCGAGCTGTACCCGCAGGATCGCATCAAAGCTTCCCGCATACTCGAACGTGTCCGACCATGCGATGTCCTCGGCGCGCACCAGGACCGGGCGCACTACGTCAAGGAATTCCGCAAAACCGGCCCGGTAGGGCTCTAGGTCAGGGTGCACACGGCCGATAGTCTCGCCCCGGATCATGCGTTCAAAAAGGTCGTGTGCCTGTGAGCCGACCTTTGCCCGCGCCTTTGTGTACCGGGCGTGCGCGTTCCTCAGATAGTCGATTGCCCCCGTGGGGTCGCTCTGCGCAATGGCGGTCACCGCGGCCAAATTCTCGATGGCGGTTTCCGCGGCCATACGGGCGGCCCACCAGACGAGAAAGGGCTTGGGCAGCATCCCGACGATGCTTGTAACGCCCGGGTACTTGATCGCGGTCTTCGGGTCCACGTACCACCGGGACCCGCCGCGCTGGATAGTCCGGATAGCTCCGGGCATGAATGTTCCCCCCTCTGGGAAGTTGGATCGGCGAGGGGGTGTCAAGGGTGACGAACTTTGGTCTCTTTCAGGTTTGTATAGAAAACCCTAGGAAAACTGAGATTGCCGTTTGCCCGTCACCCCGACACCCCGGGTTCAGCGCCGTACGGCGAGGCGGTCCGCTGCTGCGTACAGCTCGGCGAGCGAGCCGGAGTTCGTCAACGTCGCGTCCGTGGGGTAGTCGGCTAGCTCGGTCTCGGACCGGTGTGCCCGTGCTTCCGGGTCGGCCTGGTGGTCGTGGTCCCCGGGTCGCTCGATGCGCACCAGCAGTGCCCCGCGGGCTCGGAGCGCGTCCGCCTCATTGCGGTACCGCACGTCCGTGACGACGATCGGGAGGTTCCACCGGTCGGCGGTGGCGATCTTGTCGAGCGCGGGTCGAACCCACACTTCGGAGTCACGGTCCCGGAGCGACTGCCCGACCCGTTGCAGGGTCCGGCGAACCTCCCGACGCTGCTTCGCTCGGTCCCACCCCTCGATGCGGACGATGTGGGAGAGACGCAGCGGGACCGGCCCGTATGGTCCGGGCATGGTGCAGACGATCGGGTCCAGATCGAGCGCCAGGGCGCGCACCGGATCCGCGAACGCCACCCGGACGAACGCGAACCGTTCGATCAGTCGGCCCCCGACCGTGTCCTTACCGGAGCCCGCGGCCCCGATCAGTCCGACGTGTCGGTAGCTCACGCGTCGGCCTGGTGGTCGCCCTCGCCGGCTGCCGTGGTCTTGCGGTCCTCGGCACGCTGGACAGCCTCACCGGTACCGAGCACCGCACCGACCAGACCGAGCACCAGGGCCGAGGGCAGCGACGGCACGTAGTGCACGACCAGGGCGAGCGACGCAGCGGCAACCGCGTAGATACGGGCGGGATGAGCAGAGACGAAAGGCATGGTTCCCCTTGAAAGTTGCTGTGAGTGAGTGGTGTGTGGTCGAGCTGGTCCCGGCCGGGGTCGAGCTGGTCCCCGCGCGCCGGAAGTCGGTCACGGCGTGTTGTCGACCCGGGGCACCTTGAGTGCGTCCCACGTGGTCCGTCCGGGCCACCCGTCCGCGTCAGAGCCGGAGTAGCCCCGCTTCCGCTGCCATGCCGCGTAGCTCTTGCGGTCGCTCTCGGTCCACTGCGGACCCGGGCCCGCCGCGTACCGTCCGCATCCCTCGGCAACCAGCCGGCGACCCATAGCAGTGATCAGCGCCGAGCGGGGCGAGGACCGGAAGAACGCGGCTCCGGGGAACGGCGCGTACCGACTCGCGGGGGGCTTGGGCTTGGGCTTGTCGCCCACCAGGACCGACGCTCGCCGGACGATCTCAGGAAGCTGAGCGATGATCCGGGTTCCCGGACATGCGGGATGGTTGCCCCACGCCTTACCGCCCATGGCGTGATAGCCGAGCCCCCGACCGGTCGGACCGGTGGCAACCGCGAGGGGCACGCCGTACCGCTTGTGAGCCCACGCGAGGATTTCGGCGCATCGGTCGAGCTGGTGTTCCGAGAGCTTGTCCCCGCCCATTCCCTCGTTCTCAATCGAGAGCCACGACGGATTGCCCCCTGCCTGTGCCCAAGCCTTGTCGGCGGTGTCGACCCACTGATAGAGCTTGCCGCCCTTGCCGGTCCCGAAATGGCTGGACGCACGGGCTCGCGGGTTCCGGAACCAACTGTCCGTACCGGCGAGGGTGCCCGCCATGATGTGAATCACGACTCCGCGGACGCTGGTCTGTCCGCCCTTTGTGTGGTTGATCGGAATGGGGCGCCACTCGGCGCCCGGATGCTTGGCCATGCTTCCCCCTGTGTGGGCATGAGAAAGCCCCGCCCGGGTCTCCCGGTACGGGGCTGGTATCTGTGGTTGTTCGGCTCTACGGGCTGCCTGCGATCTTTGCCACGGCGAGACCCGCAGCAACTACGGTCGCCACTGCGGTAATCACCGTGGCGGGAATGACGAACTTCCCTCGGTCGCCCTCAAGTCCTCGGATACGGGTCTCGTGATCCTCTAGCGTCTCCTCTACGGATTCGCCTTGCTGTCCGAGGGCTTGCACGTCGCCCCGGAGCCCCAAAACCTCGTCATAGATTTCACGGGCACCGATGCTTACAACACCGAGGGGTTCATCCTCTGGATTGTTCCGGCTGGCCGGGTCTCTGTTCATGTCGATAGCAATGCTCCCGGTTTTACGGGCGGGTCGGGTGTCAGCCCTGCGTCCACGGGCAGCCCGTTGGAGGCAGTTCCCCGCAGTGTCAGAATCTGCCGTACACCGTCGCTGTCCCCGCTCGTTTTGATGCCGACGACCCACGCAAGGGTGTCCAATTCTGCACCGAAGGAATCAATCACCCGAACAACGTCCCCTAGTTCAATGCGCGGGTCTGCGAGTATTTCCATATCCGCAAGCAGTGGCGCGGGGAGGGCACCGGCTGACAGTAGAGATGCCGCGAGAGATTCAGCAGAGACGGCATCCTGTACCCACCCTTCAGGGTCGTGCATATATGCCTGGACGCCGTATCTTTCCTGGCTTTGAGCGTGGTAGTACGTCGACCAGAAATCGGACGGAGTTCCTTCCACGGTTGGTGTCACAATGGAAACGGACGGGCCGCCGTTCTCACCTCGCAGCCACACTGCTTGGCTGCCACGGTTGTACATGGTGAGGAAAAGTTTCCCGTCGCGCCGTTCGGTGCTTACGTCGACCAGGCCGCTTATTGTCGGCGCCGTTTCAGAATTCTCTGTCGTGAAACGGATTCCCTCGGCGCCCACGGTCCGAGTAGTAGGCGGCGGAGGGGTGTCCAGCTCATCATCTGCGATATACCACCAGATGGTGTAGGACGTGAGGGGGTCGATGCGCCGTATGAGCGTCGCCCACTTCCGGGAGGTTTTGTTTGCTGTGACGCGCCACCAGTGCTGCCACTTCACAGAGCACACATTCCGGCATGCATCAATTTCCTCACGTGTGGTGAGCGACGCGATTTCCCGTCGCGTCGTCACTGTGAGATCAGGTGCTGTGGGCTGCACTTCCCAGCGTCGGCGCCCCCTCCACCGGAAGATCCCGTCCGCGTCGAATTCTGCCGTACTGAGTGACGCATTGGCGATACTTGTAATGGCTTCCCACGCCGTTCCAGTGACGACGGGAATGACGCGCACCGGGGTGTCAGGGGCGTCGAGTGAAGCTGTTTTGGTCCAGTTACCCGCCTGCGTGTACTCAGCTGGCGTTGCGGGTTTGCTCAACCGGCTGGACAGTTGCAGTGCCTCGGCCCTCATCCCTCCTCCCAGCCGTACCGAGATATCAGCCATCGTGGCGATACCGACAGTGGTGGAGGTTATCCACCCCGGATTGATGTTGATCACCTGCCCCGTAGGGAAAGTGATAGCTCCTTCGATTTTCGGATACCACTCCGGCGTAAAGGTGAGCCAAAGCGCTATGTGCCATCGGCCGCCATGGCGATTCAGGTCCGAGTATGTCCAGGCAACGGAAGGGTTATTGGCGGGTACGCTGTTCGCCCCCGCGGAGAACGTGAGCTTGCCTCTGAAGTCGATGGTCATATTCGTGTACACCACGGAGCCCAGAGTATGGGTCCAGGAAACGCCCATGTCCATGGTCTGATCTCCGCGCGCGCCGAGATTGTCTATCCAGATTTCATAGAGAAATCCGCCGCCATGCAGATTGCCGTTAGTCGAGCGTGTTCTAGGCGTGTAGGTTGCGCGGGTCTGCCCGTTGAGAGCCCCCTCCACCGCGCATTCCCACGGTGCACCGGTCTTGGTCCACTGCGACCAGTCTCCGGAGAGATCTTTGAGGTACCCGATGTTCGCTGCGGCGCCGCCGTGCAAACTGGCGTACAGAAGCGCGTCCCCACGGGGCGGCGGACACGTGTGGATACCCGCGCCGCGTATCAGGTGGTCGACGCACCATGTCGGCGAGGCCACCCAATTGGTTGCCGGACCAAAGGGTGTGGCCGTATCAATCCCACCGGCGGGGCGGGGAAGGCGGGCGGGCATTCTCAGGCGCTCCGCGCCGTCGAGGGCAGCGACCGAAACCGTATCGGCTCCGTGCGAAGCGGAGCGAGACCGGACAGTCCCCCGGAACGTGTCGAGCGTGGTCGAGCCGAGCCCCCATCCGTGGACAACGGACTGTCCGGGCCGGACCGCATCGCCGGTCGACCGGGGAGCCCACGGGCCGTAGAGCGCCGGAGCCGGCTGCCCCCCGGTCCCGGTGATCACCGCGTCAAGCTGTGCGGCACTGGTGCCGGAAAACGCTCGCAGCGCCGAGGGAAGATCGGTTCCGTATCCCCGGTCCAGTTTCCAACTCGCTATCTGTGGACGGAAGTTGTGACCGCCGAGCCGTGCCGTGGTCGACGCGCTCCGTTCACCGGCCGCGAGTGCCGCCGTGAGGGCGGGATCCGTGGGTCTCACTGGGCTACCTCCACCAGCTCTAGAGAGATGTCCCGCCATCGGCCGTCACCGGGTGCGGCTCCGTGGCCGTATCTCGTGATGCTGTACGGCGGACTCCCCTCGCCGTGCGGAACGTCCCCTGCGACCAAGGCCGAGGACACGTCGCCGAGGGCAAGCACGGAACGCCCGATCGGCCACGCGCCGAGGGCGGAGAACCGCACAACGGGTCGCGCGTACGCAGTGTTCACCGGTACCTGTTGCACAAGCGGTGCCGTGCCGTTCTGCGTGGCCGTACCCGTCACGGCCCCCGCGGCATCGATCCACTGAATCCGCAGCATGGCGACCGGAGCCCCCGCGGCGACCAGCCCCGGAGCCCACCACGTGACAACCATCCCGGGGGCCACCGGGAACCCGTACCACCGAGGGTGTTGCCAGAAGAGATCAGGACCGTTCGACGCGGGGACGGTCTTGACCGTCGCGGTGACGGGGGCCGTGCCGGTCGTACCCCCCGACAACTCGATGTCCGACCCGGACCAGGACCATGCCGAGGGCGAGCCGGTTCCGTCGCCCTGGTGCCCGCCGAGCATCGAGCCGGCGAGTGGGTCCACCACCGCTATCGGTCCCGGACCGTCCAGCCGTCGGGCGAGCCGGTCCAGGTGCCGCACGTCGCCCGGCTCCATCGACCCCCACCCGAGCTTGAGCCGACGGGGCTGAACCGGGGGTGCCCACGTGGTGACACCCCCGGAAAGGGCCCGGAACTCCGACACGTTCAAATCCGGCGACCGGTCGAAACTCGATGCTCCGTCTTTGATCTCCCGGAGCGCTCCGGGCCGACCAATCCACATCTGTTCACCTCCGTGCAAGTTGGCGGTTTCCACCGGCGACCGCACGAGCAATCTCGGTCTCACCAACGCGGACCACGATCTCTCGCCCTCGGTCGTCTTCCAGAGCCTTCAGCAGTGCCGTAAGCCCCGGATCCCGAACGCCGGTCCCTGCGGGTGCCCGGAGGATTCCCGGAGCCCTCGCGGGGCGAATATCCGGCACGGTGACCATGGCCCTTAGCCGCGCGTCCAGCGCGGGTTGTGCGTCGTCCACACCTTCAATGACACCCGGGGGCAGCCACCGGCCGACTTCATCCCGGAGCAGAGTGGACGGAGAATTGATTCCGAGCGCGTCTGCAATGGGCCCAGGAATCGCGGACTTTGCCCACGATATGAGCTTGTCCCGGAGCCACCGGCCCATTCCATTGATGCCCTCCCAGATACCCCGTGCGAGGTCGGCGCCCTGGCCAACGAGCAGCTTCCCGAAGTCGCCGAGGTTCCGCGAGATCGTCCCGGGCAGTCCTCGCATCCAGTCGGTGAACTCGCCCAGTTTCTTGCGCGAGTTCGTACCGAAATCGGCGACCCATCGCACGGCCCCGATGAAAGCCTGTCCGAGCGCGCCGATAAACCCGATGGTGTTGCCTATCCATCTGATAGCCGTTCCGAGGGCGGAGAACAGGGCCGAGAAAATGGGTCCGGCGAGGCGGATTACGACCGGGATCACTGCGCCGAGGATGCCTGCCGCGAGCCGACCGAGCCACGTAATGATCGTGGTCACGACGGATATGACGGGCTGCGACTTCTGTACCAGCTCGGCAAGGCGGCTGCCGATCATCTGCACCGCAGGGGATACCCGCTCTGATATGAAGTTCGACAGCTCGGCGAGAACCGGCTTTACATTCTCGGAGAACGCCGAGTGTATTCGCATGGCGGCGGGCCACACGGTTTCCAGAAGAATTTGGCCGAGCCCGGAAAGCGTGGAGCTAACCGCACCGCCGACCGTAGAAGCGAGGCCACCGAGGGCCGGAAGAACCTGACCCGATACGACAGACCACATGCCCGAAAGCGCAGGTATAAACCGGCTTTGGAACTCGTTGATGATGCCTCGGACTCCGGGCGCGAGATCGGTCCGGAGGACGCCACCCACGCTTGCGGCGGTACTCCCGAATCCGGAAAGTGCACCCGAATTCGAGAAAGCTCCCATGAGGGTCCTCGCAGCTTCGCCTGCCACTCGGAAAGCCGGGGCGAAGAATTCGCGCGTTGCGGACCCTGCGGACATCAAGGCCGGAATGACATGGTTGCCCATGAAATTTACGACAGCCATTTCCGTCTGACGCTTGAACATTTCGAGCTTGGCACCCGCACCGGAATGCAGCGCATCACCCATCTTGCCTGCCGCGCCCGCAGTGTCTCCCAGTGCCTTTACGGCGGTACTGGGATCCATTGCGAAAAGTGCCTCGCCGAGGTCTTCAGCCTTAGTGCCGAAAAGCCCGACCGCTACGGCATTCCGCTCGGCAGGGTCCTTAATGGCCTTGATTCCATCGAGAACCTGTTGCAGTCCCTCGCGAGCACCAGCACCGCCACCCGCGATTTTCTTGGTCATTCCTTCGGCGCTTAGGCCGATCGCTTCGTAGGCTTCCTTGCTGGCTTTACTGCCATCCGTCGCTCTGATCTGAAATTCCTTCAGAGCGTCGGCGACCGTATCGGTATCCCTCGCACCAGCAGCCATACCCTGAGCCATAAGGCCCATCGCATCAGCGCCGGAGAGACCAAGGTCCCGGAATTTGGTGCTGTACTCATTCATGGTGTCGCTGAGGTCGTCAGCGCGCGGCCCCATCTTTTGCATGGCGACCGTCATAAGGTCGAGCGCTTCCGTACCGTCTTCGGCGATACCGGTTTTCAACATCTGGCCAACCGCATTAGCGGTCTGACCAAGGTCCAGCTCGAATGTGCTGGAAAGGTTCGAGACCTTAGCCGTAATGGCGTCTATCTGCTTGTTGGTCGCGTCCGGTGGCAGAATGCCGGACCGCATCACGGACGCAACAGCCGCCGCGGCATCCTGCACGGAATCAGTTATCCCGTGTGCGTAGAGATCACCGGCGACCTTGCCGTAGCGCTCCGCTTCCTTGGGTGTCGACCCCAACTGAGCTTGGATTTTGCCCGGGATAGCCGACTGGTCAAGAGCCTTTGTGAAGCCCCCGACCAGCACCGCAACGGCAGCCGCGCCAACGGCAGCCAATCCGCCTTTCAGGGCTCCGCCCATTGCCCCGGAGAAACCCGTACCGGCCTGTTGCCCGGCATTCTGTCCCGCAGCGTCCGCGGGTCCGGTGACTTGCTGCTGTAGCTCCGCCGCAAAGCCTTGGACTTCCGGTACGACGGACACGTAGCCCATGCCGACTTCAACGGCCATCAGCCATCACCCCCCGGTTCCGGCTGGTATCGCGCGAGGTATCCAGCGACTTCCTTCGGGCTCCGGTCTGTGCCGCCTATCCGGCCCGTGCCGACCCCTGGCCGCGGAATGGGCGACGGTCGCCGGCCCGGACTCTTGGACCCTGCATTACCGCGCTGCCAATTGCCCTCGGCAACCCGGTCATGAATCGCCGCGAGCAGCTGCGTTTCCAGCGTCCACGCACCATCCGGACCGGCTATCGTCCGGCCCAATGCCGAATCGGGCGGAAGGTTCAGCACCAGGGCACGGAGCCGTCGCCATGTGAGTCCCGTACCGGGCCGGAAAAGGTCCCGGATATCGGTCTGGTAGTAGCGCTGTAGGTCTGCCTCTATTGCCTCTCCGTGCTCACTCAGGAGTCGGCAGAGGCCGGAGATTCCCCCAGCGCCGCCCCCTCATGGCGCTGCCAACGGCGGAACAGTTCGCCGAGGGCAGCGAGGGGCGCGGGAAGGGAATCGAAATGGGGCCACTGGTCACCGAGACCAGCCCTGAGAAGGTTCTCAATATCCGGAGCGCTCGGCGCGTCCAGATTGACCGCCTTAAGAATCCCCTTGTCCAGCTCCCCCGCGGGGGTAAGGGTGAACTCAGTATCGGCGAGGGTGAAGCGGAAGGGCTCGCGCCGGGCCTCATTCACCCATGCATTGAGGTCGAATGCGTCGCTCATGTTGACATTCCTTTACTGTGTAGACGATACGTTTCAGCGACGCATTACGGCGCGGGAGTCGAACCCCATGCGGGGTCATTGCTGTACTTGATTGCCACGGTGCCATCAGGACCGGGATAGGCAGTCACGGTAATTTCGTAGGCAACCGCTTCATCACCCTTGTAGGTAATGTCCCCGGTTTCCGTTACCTCACCATCCGGGATCACAACCCGGATATGACTGGTGCCGTCGATAACGTCGAATCCGTAAGCGCGCCGGTCCGGCCCCGGGGCCTTGATGGCAAGTGCGTGCTTGCCGGTGGCCGTAACCACCTTTGAGCCCTTGTGGTAAAGCTCTAGAACCGTCTTGCTGGTCTCGATGCACGTGAAAGAGAACGTCATCTCGCTGGACGAAATGACCTTGCGGACGGTCTGGCCGCCCTGCCATCCCTTGATTTCGCTGGATTCTGCCGAGTTGGATTCGGTGATTCCGTCGTCAGAGATCCAGCCGATATCAACAGCGGCAGCCGGCCAGTTGGTTGTAGAGTCCGTGGGCATTACGGTCTTGGCCGGGGCGACATACGCCGCACCCGTGATCGCAACGCGCACGGCATTCGCATTGAGTGCCAAAGCTGTTCCTTGGGAAATGGCTGCGGAGCATCCTCGACGCAGCAGAGAGAGCCGCGGAGCCTCACCAGGGGCTCGACGCAGCAGTTAAAGAACGCGTCCCCGCATGTGTATTTCCACCGCGATTGCGTAGCGGGGCGAGGACGATTCGGAGTCGGGCAGCCACTGCGGGCCCCCTACTTCGGTCACCCGGTAGACGGGGACCCCGCCGCGGACTCCGGGCATTGCTCCGAGCAGTCCGCGCACCAGGGCGACCAGATCAGCCGCCCCCGATTCGGTGTCGGCCCACGCGTGGATATCGAGCCGAGGACGATCGGATACGACCGTCTGTTGAAGACCCCCGACCCGCTGAACGCGAACGAACTTCTTAGACCGGTCCGATGGGACGCGGGACACCACGGGGACGGGTTCGCCAGCAGCCGCGAGGGCGGGGCGGAGATAGCCGACCACCACCGCCACCGCATCCGGCATGACAATGACCGGGCGGTTCATTCCCCGCCCCCGTCCAGACCCCGCAGCAGTGCCGCCCGGGTCCCCTCGGCGTCCCCGTGCTTGTCGTAGTTGCCGATCACTGCGGCACGCCAACGGCGGGGACCTAGAGCCGAGTCGGTACGGAAATCGCCCTCGGCGCTCTCGGCAATCCGCTCGGCAGCTCGGCGAACGGCTGCCCCTGCACCATCCGATTTCGCAAGACTGCTGATTCCTCGGCGATTCGGGCGGAATCTCATCCGGTCACCTCCCGTAGCCGTACCTCTGTGTGGTGGTGGACCCCGCCGAGGACGTACCGGGCAGCGTCGCCGTCGATTTCCCGGAGCCGACCCGCGTGCTCGATGCGGTCCCCGGGCTCTAGGTCGATGTCGACCCCGGTCCGGGTGGTCAGTCGCCACCCGGTGACGATGACCGGACGGTCCCCGGTGCCCTCGGTCGACGCGTCCGGCTGGACGGAGACTCGGCGCACGGTCGTCCTGGTCGCCGAGGACCAGTCCCGGACGCTGTTGCCGTACCGGTCGACCACCAGGGCGGCACGGATCACCACCACGGTCTCTGTGTAGAGGAAAGTCACCGGAGCTTCACCACCGCGACGCGTCGCCGGTACCGGGCGAGTAGGTCTCTGTCCGCGGGGGCGAGGGACGCGCCGATCGTCTCCGCGGAGTAGGTGACCGAGACCGAACCCACGCTTTCTTGTCTCAGATCCCGCGGGTTGCCGAGGACCCGGGCCGCGAGGGTGAGCACCACCGCGAGGACATCCCCGGGCACGGTCGCGTACCCATGGGTGTAGGTGACGTGCACGGCCTGGTCGCCGAGGACGTGCACCCGGTCCCGGACCAAGCGCCACCGGTCGGCGGGGACCAGCTCGGCCCCGCGCCGTACCGACTGGACACTGATCACGGGACGCTGAGGCAGCACCACCGCCCCCCGGTCCGGGTAGAGCGTCGCCGAGCTGGTCCCCCGGGTGAAGTTCTGTCGAGCCTCGCGACGGACAACGTCGGAAGCGACATCGAGCACCACGGGGGCACCCGCGGGCAGCTCGACACGGTCCCGCTGCATCCAGCTGGCGAGCTGGTCCAGCGATGCGAGAGGGGGCAGCACCATAATTCCCGCCCCCTTATTCCTTGAATTCCTGTGCGCCGCACTCCATGCACCGGACAACCGTCCGCGACCCCTCGCCGGAATCAGGGGCCGGAAAGCCCTCAATCCTCGGCGAGGGCGGACACCAGTCCTCATGCGGGAGTTTCGGGGCGGACGCACCAGCACGCTTACGCGGTGGCATCCTCGCGGCCCTACTTGACGAGAACGCCGTTAAGGCGAGCGGCAGCCTGCCCGCCGAAGATGGCGACGCCACAGAAGAACTCAATGCGGGTTCGGTAGGCAGGCTTGCTGTCCAGTTCACCGAGATCACGCACCTTGACCCCACCATTGGTCAGCCCGGTAACCGCCTTGTCCCCCTCGCTGCGCCCGAACCGCACCGCGTAAATGGAACTGGCATCGGTCGCCGTACCCTGGGTCTCTGTTGTAGGAAGAATGTCGAGCCCCGCAGCAGTTTGCCCCGGGTCCAGCAGCGCAATGCCCTGATAGGTGGCCACGAGCTTACCGGTCAACGCTTCCTTAACCAGTTCGAAACCGCCCAGCCGACGCGCCGAAGACTGAATCTTGGCGATGACCCGTCGGTTCGCGTAAAGGGCACCATTACTGGCATTCAGGCCGGGGACCTGCGCAATCAGGGCATCGAGAGCGTCAAAGAAATCGTGCCCACCGGCGATCGGGCCCATTCCGTTGGGGCCTGCCGAAAGAACCTGACGGCCCACCAGTCGCTTACGCAATCCATCGAAACCCTTCGGATCGGTCACGGTGTCGCCGTTGAAGAAAGCGTCCTGGAACCGATAAGCAGCGGCCTTAACCTTGAGCGTCTCCTGAAGCGCTCGCTGGTTATTGATGTTGCTGCGCGTCTGCGCAATAAACGTGTCAAGGTCGGCGTCACCGCCCAGAATTACCAGCGACTCCGTCTTGGTGTTCACGGTGCCCGTAGACTCGCTGTACGGCTCGTTCACGCCCCGGAATTCCACACCTGGCAGCGTGGCCTCGGCATTGTACGCATAAGCGTTCCCCTCGATGGTCATAAGGGGCAGTCGGTCAAGGATAGGTGATTCCTGAACGAAGGTCTCGACAATTCCACGCTGAAGATCGTCGGTGGAGAGCTTTGCCGACTCTGCAAGGCTGATCGCCATTGGACTTAACTCCTTGGTTTCGGTAGGAATATGAGGCTTTCCGTTTGTCGGGAAAGCCCCTGCGGGTGGACGGATTGGAGGTGATCTACTTCGCCCCGTTATTACGCTCTGCGCCGTTCAGTCGCTCCAGCGGGCTGTCAGGCTCGGTCTCGCCGGTCTTGCCGCGCGGTCCCGCGCCCACATCACCCCACGGGGCCGCCGCGCCGGTCGGGGCAGTGCCCGCGGTCTCGGCAGCCGCAAGGTACGGCTTGTTCTTCACCAGCTCTGCGACCGCAGCAGCCACCGCCGCTACGTCGATGTCACCCCCGGAGCCGGCGAGGGCCGACACATCAAGCAGTGCGAGAGCGTCCGCGGGGTCTCGGAGCTTCCCCGCGGCAGCCGCCCGGATCTCCGCGCGAACGAGCTGTTCCGTGAACTCCTGCCGAACCTCTGTCCGGAGCGCGTCAAGGTCGGTCCCCTTCTGCGCAGCGTTCGAGCGCCGGAGCCGAGACGCTTCCGCCTCAGCCTCGGTCGCCCTCTTCTCTGCGGCAGCACGGGCGGCACGCTCGGTCACCAGCTCGGCGGACGCGTCGCCCTTGGCGCCCTGGTCGTCGCCCCCGGGCTTCACACCCGGGTCCCCCTGCGGGTCGCCGGTCGGAGCCGGAGCCGGGTTCGGGTCCCTCTTCGTCGGGTCGCCGGTCGTGCCCGGAGTCGGGTCGTCAGCCATATGTGAATCTCCTTCTAGACGATGTATCCGTGTTTTTTGAGCATGGCGATTTGGTGTTCGCGGTCGTCTCCCGCGAGCTTGAATATGGCCTCGGGCATAAGCCGCGCCTGAGTGGTCCGTACGTAGCGGCGCCCTGCCAATTTCTCCAGATCGCTGCGCATCGCTTTCGCGCCGATACCGCGTCTGGTCGTGCCCTCGACAGTCATGCGCAGCGGTCCTCGGCTGGTGAGCGCGGTAGCCATTCCTCGGCGTGAGTTGATGATCTGCCCGAGATCGGCCCCCGCCTCAAGTGCCTTGACCCCCGCGGCCCCTAGCCGCTTGTGCTGTTCCTCGGGGCTCATCTCCCGGAAGAGATCTTCCGGACCCTTGCTCGCTCGCCATTCCCGATCGGTCATCGGCTCCACGCTGCAATCACAGCGAGGGTGCCGTTTGAAACCCTCGCTGTACGTGTACTGCCGACCGGCAAGGATGATGCACCGGGCGCAAGCAGGAAGTCGTACGACGCGTACGTAGAAACGGCACCGGGGTTCAGCAGTCATGGCGACGGACGTAGCCGTACGGGCGGTGTCGGAAAGCGTTGTCCCCACCATGGTTGCCATCTGATTCAGCCCCGCGAGCGAAGCGACTTCCGGCGCTGCTCCGAGGGCAAGAGCCTGAGCGGTCCGAATCGCAGGCAGATACAGCATGGTTGCGAGGGGTCGACCGTCCGCGGCAATACCCGCAAGCCTTTCCGGAGCGAGCATTCCGACCGGGCCGGCTGCCGCACCCTGAGCGAGCATCGCACCGGTGACGAAAGCCTGAGCACCAGCAGCCACGGACAGTTGTCCCGACATGACCGCAGCGAGGATTTGCCGCCCGGTCTCACCCGCCATAGCGGCAAGGATCCGGTCCGGCGGCACGTCCCGCCAAAGAGCCTGTACCGCCTCTAGAACGCCCCGCGTCGTTGCCTGCACTTCCATGTACCGGGCGAGGGCGAGAGCCCCGGAGTCAGCCATTACGCGGCTTCCGGAACGGGTTCCGCGCGTTCCCGCTCGCCCTCGACAGGCTTGGGCCCGTACAGACCAGCGATGTCCCCACCGACGATTGCGGCAGCCTGATCATTCCGCATTCGCTTCCAACGCCCGATCTCTTCGGGCGTGACTTGCGGAATCCGCTCCCAAAGAGCTTCATCCGGAACACCGATGGCTTGCCACTTGACCAGCGCATCGGCGTACTGTGCATCGGTTCGGAATTGTGGGTCCCGCCACACGACGGAGCCGTAGGCGAGAGCGTCCGCACGGCCCGGTTCACCGGCCGCGAGCGCTTCCAAGCGCATGACTTCCTGTAGCCCCGCGCCGAAGTGATCCTGTCTCTCGTATGCCTTGGCGACCAGGCCGGACTCATCGGCCGATACGGCGGACTCCGGAATATTGATCAGCTTCTTATTCAGGTAGCTAGCGGGGGTCCGGGTCTGCGCCGCGATATGCTCGACTGCCTGAGTGATCACGTCCAGAAATCCCCGGAGATCAGCGGCAGAGAATTCGGCGATACTCGCGCCCTGGCGTTCGAGCCACAGCAGCCGATCCGACCGGAACTTTGCCAGCGGCTCATCCTCCTCGCCGACCACTTCACCCGTGTCCGGGTCGGTGATCTCCCTTACCGGTCGGTCCATCCCAAGGACCACGCGCGCTGGAAGTGCTCGTTCATCGGACGCAGTCATAACGTGCGTCCACAGTGAATTGATCGCGTTCTGTAGCGGGATGACCGGAGCAAGCTCGGAAATCGGCGACGCGTCCAGCCGGGTTTGATTCGGAAGTTCCACCAGCGGGACCACTCGCAGCGGGTTGGGAATGTGGCTCGGCTCGCCGCGGGAAAGCCCCGCCGTTCGCCCGGTCCACTGGCCACCGGCACGCCGCGGACGCTGCCACCGGTAGACCATCGTCGGAGTAAACAGTGCGGCAAACTCAAGATCGTGAGCGTTCCAGATCTTAAGTCCCGCGGCGCGGAGCAGGTGACGACCCGGAACATACTCCACAATTGCCTGAGTAGCTTTCTCAAAGGTAATCTCTGTGTTCACCCCGTCGGGTTTCCACACCAGCCCGTAAGAGCGGCCGGCTATCAGTGCATCCAGCAGCGCCAGATTTACTTGAACATGGCACTTTGAACGCTTCCACGCCCGTGCGGCAACCTGATCTATCGACCCATCCTCTAGTCGGAAAGCGAGGGGCCTGAGTCGCTCGGCGGTCGCAATGACAATTGCCCGAGACCAATTGTCAGAGAACCCGTCGAAAAGCCCCCCGGCTTGTGTGCTGAATTCCGGCGAGGCAAAGAGCAATGGGTGTTCGCCCTCGAAGTAGTCCGACCAGCGCCGCACCTTCTGGCCTCGGAATTTCAACTCGCGGTAGAGCCGCATCGTCATCTGTAGCGGTGTCTCAGTCATGCATCCCCCCTTTGTTTCTAGGCACTCGCGGCGCGAGGACGTTTCAGCGGGCGACGCACATAGCCGTCAAGGGCCATCACTGCGGCAGCAATCCCGTCGATGCGGGCACTGGACTTATCGCGGTCCGGTTTGACGGGCCTCATGTTGTCGTTGCCGTCCCGGTAGACCTCAACGACTGAAGCATTCCAGCGCAAGACCGGTTGACCGCCGTGCCGAATGCGTCCCTCGCGCAACAGCCTTTCAAGCTCTTTGCACCCGGGGGACATGCCCAAGTAGGTCTGCGCCACCGGGACTACGTCGACCCCGCGAGTTTTCTTCTCTATTCGCTGGACCAACTGCCCCGCGAACATGCGGTCATAGCTGATGCGCTGGACGTCCAGCCGTCGACAGTCCTCAACGATCTGACGCTCAATCGCGCCATAATCAATCGCGTCGCCCTCGGTCAGTGTCAGCAGACCATCGGCAGCCCATTGCCTGATCGGAACTTGTAGCTGTTGCTCTAGCTCATCGGCTCTTTCTTCCGGGAGCCAAAAGCGCGCGACTAGCTCTAGCTCGACTCCGGGCACCCGGGACTCAACGGCGAGAACCCATGCGGAAAGGTCGCTCACTGCGGAAAGGTCGACCCCGCCCCAAGCGCGCCGGTACCGAAACGCCTTGTCGTTCACGGGGTCTTTGCCTTCATCCCAAAGGGAGATCGGCAGCCACCGGGAAGCAGACCGCATACGCCTGTTGAGAGACAGACGACAGAAGGTGGCGAAGTAACTCGGAGTGCTCTTGGCCTTAGCAGCCTCACGGCGCATGTAGGCGAGCGAGGGCGAGACACCCAAACCGGGATTTGCCTTGTACCAAGTTTCCTCGGCGTACGGGTCGTCCTTCTCATCGGCAGCCCAGATAACGCCGTAGTGGGCAGGATCCGAAACCACGTTGTCCGCGCAACGGCGGGTGTACGTGTGTTTCTCATCGTAGATACTGCCCTCGGTACCCTCATCAGCCGTCGTAATGAAGATGATCAGCGGCTGATCACGGGCACCCGTACCGGTCTCGATCGCGTCGATAAGGTCGCGCCGTTTGTGTACGTGGACTTCATCGACAATCGCCCCGGAGACATTCAGCCCGTGCGCGGTCTCGGCAATCTTGCTAAGGGCCCGAAAGATGCCCCCGGTTCGGGGCACCCGAATGAGCCCCCGCAGAACCTCAACCCGCCCCCGAACGGCACGACTTGTCAGAGCCATTCGCTTAGCGTCGTCAAAGACTCTTTCCGCTTGCGGAAGCGAGCCGGCTGCCGCGTAGACCTCGGCCCCGATCTCCCGATCGGCGAGCAGCAACACCAGTCCGATGCCGCTGGAAAGCGTGCTCTTACCGTTCTTCCGCGGCACCTCAATCCACGCGGACCGGATCACGCGTACTGCACGGCCTAGTTCCGGGTCATGAGCGAGCCACCCGAAAATGGGGGCCACGACCCAAACGACTTGCCACGGCGCTAGCTTCAAACGCGAGCGACCCCAACGGCCTTTCGTGTGCTTGAACTTCTCAATCGCCCGTATAGCGCGCCGAGCGGCAGCCACATCGAAATATGCCCCGGGCGCATCCTTCGCTTGCGCAGCGACCACCAGGGGCCGCGAACGGCACGCAGCGGCAATGTCATCCTCGGCCAGACCGAGGGCCCGCAACGCATCGAGCGGGACCGGAAGATCGTCAGTCGAAAACGTCGTCATCGTCGTCCCCGTTGTCTTCCGGTGGTGTCAGTCGACCCCGGGCAGACGGAGACAAACCAAGCTCGCCGATGTACCGGGCAAGCTGCGTGCGGTACTGCGTCACAATCGTGGTCGCGCCGTTCTTCTGCCACCCTCGCTCGCCGAGCATCAAAATGCCGTTCGTGGATATCTCCCGTTCGCACTGGTCGATACGTGCGATGCAGATGCAGTAGTCCGTAAGCGTGCTGGTGTCCACGGTGCCGACACCGGCCGTGAATTCCAGCACCGGGACCACCCTGCGCCACTCGCGGGAAGCGACCGTGCGGCACCGCTGATTCACGATGCCTTGCACTCCGCCCACGTCTGCGAACACGTCGAACCAATCCGGTTCCACCAGATCGGCGGGTGGCAGTCGCACCCCCTCGGATACGGGCCGCTTGCCCGGGTTCCCTTCCCTGATCACCTGTAGCGGTGGCTTTCGCCGAGTTGGGTCCGCCATTCCTCACCCCTTCCGGGTCGTCTGGTCGTCTGTGGGCAGCGCCGAGGACCCGCGCAAAGGGCGGTAGCTGCGGCGCGCGTTTTTTGCCTCCCTGCCGATCTTTTAGGCGCGGGGCAGGGGGACCCCGCCCGGGGCCACCCGCGTCAGAACGGCGGACGCTCGCCTGAGTGGCGTTCTGAGCGCCGTTCAGCGGCGAACCCACCAGGCTGGTGCCGAGCCGTCTCGCGACCGTGGCACGGCGCGCACAGCGGGCGCAGATGCTTCCACGCGTCCGGGTTCGGCTCGCCCCTCGCGATCAGGTCCCGCCGGCTCACCGGATGGTGGTCGGCAACGTTCGCCAGGGCGGCGCAGAGGACACACCAGGGGTTCGCGTAGAGGTACGCACGCCGAGTGCGCTGCCACCGCGTGTCGTACGTCCGTCCCCCTGCCTCACGCGCTCTGTCTGCTTCCTTCTGGTGTTCGGGGCAGCGACCACCACGGGGGGTCAGAGCGGGGCACCCGGGGATGGTGCAGGGGCGGCGGGGTCTACGGGGCACCAGGACCAGGGCGGGGGGTGTCCTCGCCCACCGGGGCCGTACTGGTGGACCACACGGTCTCAGGAAGCGGAGCAGCAGCGATGGCAGCACACACCGCCCGGAGCCGTTCCTCGTCGTCCGTGCGGTGCACGTGGATCTCATCCACCCAAGCCACCGGCCGGTACAGACGCTGCCACTCGGCAAGGGTGACCCCGTTCGGCAGCCACCCCCCAAGCCCCTCGGCTACGGCCTGGTCGTACGCGTCAGCCGTCGACACGGGCACCCCCGAACTCAGTGTTCGTCTTGAGCCCATGGCAGCCGACGCAGAGTGCATGAACGTTTCTGTCCGTGTCCTCGCCACCCATGGCCAACGGCCGGACATGGTCAATCTCAAGCTCGGTCGCGCGGAAGTCGTTCATGCACCATGCGCACCAGCCGGAGCCCCGACCGTCGACCAGGGCACGGAGCCGAGCCGCGCCGTCGAACCGCTTTGCTCGGCGTCGCCCTCGGCGGGCACGGGCACGGACCGGCGTCCGACTCTCGTACGCGCGGTGGTGAGTCTCGCAGCGGCCCCGATGGGTCGCGATTGCCGGACAGTCGATACAGCGCACGTGCGCCCCCTGTTCTGTTGTCGTCTTGGTCGTGCTCCCTCCCGGAGTCGAACCGGGGACTCTGCCGGGTACCCCGGATCTCCCGCGAACGGGGCCGGTACGGCGCACCTCTACCACTGGGTCAAGGGAGCGAGATCGGGTGTCGTCCTGGTCGGCTCCGAGCCGGCGAGGGCGACAAGGGGACTGCACATCGTTGAGCGGTGCAGTCCCCGCGCTCTGCCTCACGACCACTGCGGCCACCCGTGAGGGTGCGTGCTGCACGGGCAGAGCTGGTGTCGAGCCCCGGGCACTCAGACCACCGTGTCCCCCTGCGCGGCGGGTGTGCGGTAATCCCGGGCTCACTCTCTACAGGGGAGCGGAGGTTTCCAGCGGCCTCGGTGACCGCACCCGTTCCTTCCTGCTACCTCTACAGGGGAGCGGAGGTTTCCCGGAGCCGCGGACGGGTGTCAAGGTGACGGGTTGAGGGCCGATTCTGGTTTCTCTTAGGTTTTTCTATGGAACCTAGAAAAAGGGTCAAAGTCGTCACCTTGACACCCTTCCCCCTCGCTGGTCGGCAGCCTCGCGCCGAGGGCGGGCCGCCAAGGGTCCGGGGACGCGCTGTACGCCCGTGTGCGGGCATGACAGAGCCCCCGACGACCACGGGGGCCATCGGGGGCCGGTCGGGGTGTTATGTGGCAGGGACGTTCATGCCCTGTTGGGCCAGCCCTTCACCGGGGGTCGCTCGCCGACTCGCTCGGCGTACCCGATCACCTTGACCACCTGGTCCGCGTCATCGAACCGCGCGGCGTCGCACAGGATGACGACCAACGCGCCGAGGTCTGTCGTTGTGTCCTGGTCAATCGCGCCCGTGTCGTGCAGGTGGCCCACGGCTCCGCGCCGGTCGGCGTGCGGGGCGAGGATGGCGCGTACGTCGTCGTCTGTCAGTAGGTCCATGGGAGCGAGCCTAGGAACCCTCGCGGGGCTGCGCGGCGGTTTTAGGGCAGCGTGAAACGCAAAAGAGCCCCGACAGTCACGGGGACTATCGGGGCTCTAGGGGCGGCACGGCCGTAACGCGCCCCGTCACCGGGGACCGCACCTGATCCGTGCTCCCATGTCGGCACAGACTACGGGTGAGGATATCGAGCCGTCTATGCAGCCTGCCTGAAAGCGTCCGCATCGGGGTCGGCGTTCTCGGGCTCGGCCCATGCGAAGGTGACCCGGGCGTCCCCGTTGAAGCGGTGTCCGGGACCGGGTGCCTTGCGGACCGTCACCATGTCGATGGCGAGTCCGAGCAGATCGCGGCGCATCACCGGATCTGCGCTGTCCCACATCTTGTGGGCACGCCCGTTCACGAGTAGCGACAGATCGACCGTGCCCGGTCCGGCAAGCTCGGTGAGCCGTTCCTCTGCGGTGTCCAGCCGCCTTTCTGCGGCGTTCTTGTGGGGGATGCGGTAGCGCGCCGACCGCCCGGTGTAGAACCCTGCGCGGTCGTCGCTGTGCCACCGGTCAAGTGCCGCTTTGGCTGCTTGCACTTCGGCGCGTGCGTCGGCGAGTTCCTGCGACTCCTCCGGCTGGTTGATTGCCTGCCAACGTTCGGCGACCGCGACCAAGAGGGGGTCGTGGTCGTCGGCCAGGTGAAGCCGCTCGGACCACTCCTTGACCACGTACGCCTCTATCGCCGCGCGGCTCACCATGGCCGGTGCGGGGCACGCCTCGGGCCCGTCGTGGTGCCGTCCGCAGACGTACGAGCGTCCGTCCAGACTCATGTACCCCTTGCAGGAGTCGCACCGCAGACGCCCCGACAGCGCGTGTGCGGTCCGGCCCTGCCGTGCGGCAGCCGACGCGGCAACCATCTTCGGGATTTGGTTCCCGGACATGACGCGCCGAGCCCGCGCGGCAAGCTCCGCGGCGATCATGTCCGGGAGCACGGCATCGGTGACGACGCGGACCTTCTCGCCCCGCTCGTTGAGGAACGGAACCCGGTCGGTGTGGGACTTGCCGCCCGGGGAGTGCGTGAGCCACCCCTCATAGACGGGGTGTATGACGATGGCGCGGATGGAGTCGGCCCGCCACATCTTCCCCAGCGGCGTGCACAACCCCTCTGCGTTCAGCTTGCGCGACAGGGCCCGGGACGACGTTCCCCCGGCAATCTCGGTGAAGATCCGGACGACCACTTCCCACGGGGTCACCTCCCGCTGTCCCCCGACCAGGCACACGTACGGGGTCCGGTTCGGCGAGAGCTTCCGCGTTCCGGGGTCGACCTTCAGACCGAAGGGGGCACGGCCGAGCCACCTTCCCTCTTTCCGCTGCGTGGCTTTGGTGGACCGCACGTTGTAGCTCAGCCGCTGGGACTGCTCGCGCGCGTTCTCGGCACGGTCGATGATCCACCGCCGGTCCCGCTCGTCCATGGAGTCAAGACGTTCGTAGTCGAAGATCACCCGGGCCTTGCCGAGGATCGGCACGACCGCTTCCGCGCCCTTGCGGGAGAACCGGTCGAGCGCGAACACCCACAGCGCGGGCACTTCACCGGCCAGCACTGCCGCCATGGCCGCGTCATACTTCGGACGCTCGATGTCCGACCAGGCGGACAGGTTCTCTCGCCACACCTTGCGGACGCAGTAGCCGTTGTCCTCGGCCCAGCGTCGGCCCCGGTCTTCCTGGTCCCGGATGCTGAGAGCACGCTCACCCTCGCGCACGACCTTGGACTTCCTGAGCAGTAGATCCACGTGGGGGCGCCCGTGGCACGGGCACACGCCTATGTCTGAACTGGTTTCCATGCCGTTCCGGGGGAGCGGAAGGTTCCCGCTCGGGCGGCACTCAGACGCTGCGGTGGGCGCCGACGATGCCTTGAAAGTACGCGCGGGGACGGTAGCGGTAGACATGGCTACCCCTTCTGACCTGCGGGTTCGGCCCGTTCCGGGTAGCTCCCAGGGTGTCGGATCTACCTGCGCGACAAGCCACAGACGGCCCGCAGTCGAAACACCTCCGGAGGAAGCACTACCCATCCCGCCCGGAGGGCGCTCCCCTCCCGAGGACGGTCGGGAAAGCAACCCAGGTGGCGCTGGGGGTCCCCCCATTGCCGAAGGCATAGGGGGCGGAACTGCGCGACAAGCCGCGACGGTGGCGCAGACCGCGAACAACACCAGGCCGCCGGGCGAGGCCCGGTAGTGGCGGGTCCTCCCCGGAGGGGACAAGGCCCCCCGTCGCCAACCGCGTCGCGCGCGATACATTGAGGGGTTTGGAGAGACCCGCGCGGCTTGGACGGAGGTTCCGGTGACGCACAGCGCAGGCGAACGTGGAAACGGGTACGGGCACGGGCACGAATCCGGGGCGCACCCGCCTCGTGAGGGTGACCCCTGGATACCCGATACGCCCGCGACGGGGCAGCCGTGGGGCCCGCCCCCGCCCGGCGCGCATATGCCGCTGCCCCCGGAGCAGCCGCCGCCGCCCGGCGCGATGGACGCCACGACGTTCATCCCGCCGGTCCGGGGTGACGCGGACGCCACCACCGTCATCCCGCCCGTCCAGGGCGGCGCGGACGCGACGGCCGTGCTTCCGCCGGTGCCCGCGGACGATCCTCCGACCGCGAATCTCGGCGCGGTCCCCCGCACCCCCGTTCCGGGCGAGTTCGACAACCTGTTCCGGCGGGCGGAGCGGCCGGAGCGCGCGGAGGAGCGGGAGGCGCGGCGTAAGACGTCGCAGTACGCGGTCATGGGTGCCGTGATCGTCGGCTGTGCCGTACTCGGTCTGGGGTTGAGCGCCGCGATCTGGGGCGGTGACGACAGCGACGACAAGCCGTCGTCGCCGGTGGCCGCGGATTCCGCGTCCGGAGCGCCGGAGCGGTCGAAGGAGCCGGGCACCTCCCCCTCCCCGAAGGAGTCCCCGTCGCCGTCGCCGTCCGCGTCGGAGGATCCGGACGAGGACGACGACGAGGACGCCGCGAAGAAGAACCACCCGGCCTATCCGCAGGCCGAGGCGTTGGACAGGCTGCTCGCGGACAGCAACAGCAGCCGCGCGGCCGTGGTGCGTTCCGTGGCGAATATCCGGAAGTGTGCGAATCTGGATCAGGCCGCGTCGGATCTGCGTTCCGCGGCCGAGCAGCGCCGGACCATGGTGGCCCGGTTGCAGTCGCTGCCGGTGGACAAGCTGCCGCGGAACGGGGAGTTGACATCGTCGCTGATCCGGGCCTGGAATTCGTCGGCCGCCGCGGACGATCACTACGCGGCCTGGGCCGAGCAGGTCAAGAACAGCAAGAAGGGCTGCAAGGACGGCCGGGCCCGGTCCACGAAGCGGGCCGTGGAGGGCAATCGGGCGAGTGGTGACGCGACGACGGCGAAGCGGCAGGCGTCGGGGATGTGGAACGCGATCGCGAAGGATTTCGATCTGACGTCGCGCCGCGCCGAGCAGCTCTGAGAACCCGAGGGTCCCGGGAGCGTGTCACCGGGGTGTGTACGACAGCACCTCCGAGACCCGTGCGGACGCCCGTTGCTGGGCGGTCAGTCTGCCGTCCCGTACGACGTGGAAGGTGACCGAGCTGTTGACGGCCCTGGGGTAGCCGGGGATGCCTTCCTGGTCGCCGTATTTCCAGCGGAGGGTGGGGGTGAGTCCGCCGGTGGAGACCGCCAGGCCGCCGTCCAGGGCCCGGATCAGCTTGCGGGACGTGATCTCGTCGGAGTCGACGGCCCGGATCGCGGAGTTCAGTACGGAGAAGGCGATCCAGGTGGTCTGGGCGCCGGAGTCGGTGGGATCGATCCGGTTGTCGCCGAAGGCGTGTTCGTCGACGACTTCCTTCATGAGGTTCCAGCGGCTGTCGTCGGCGCCGGGGTACCAGCCGGTGACGAACGCGCCTTCGTACGGGCCGTTCCGGCCGCCGGTGCGGTTGATGAGGGACTGGCCGACGCTGCCGGTGACCGAGGAGAACCTGATCTCGCGCCCGTCGTCGGGCAGTCGGCGGTAGGAGTCGACGAAGGTCTCGGTGCGTTCGCCGAGTGCGGCGGTGACACAGCCGGGCCGCTCGGCGCCGCCGTTTCCGGAGCCGCCGGTACGGGTCCCGGCGCCGACGGCCGCCCGGGCCTTCCGGGCCTCGCGGGTGTAGTCGGAGGCGTTGTCCGGCGCGAGGACGTCGGCGGGGGCCTCGTGGTCGCCGTGGGCGAGCCCCGCGCCGAGGAGCCGGGGCAGCCGGTCGCCGGCGGCGGAGTCGGGGCGGACGATGGCGACCTCGCGGCAGGCTTCGGCGAGCTGGAGGCCCTGTCCGGCGAGGAGCGCCGCCTGGCCGCCGTTGACGGGGTAGGAGACGTAGGAGGTGAACTCCTCCTCGGCGAGCCCGTAGCCGCCGATGAAGGGGATCGCGGCGGCTTCCAGGGGGGCCATGAAGGCGCCGCCGTGCTGGCTGTACGAGCCGACGACGGCGTCGACGCCCTCGTCGACGGCCCGGCGGGCGCATTCGGACGCGCCGGCGGGGGTGTTGCCCTCGTTGCAGGTGATCACTCGGAGCCGGTGGCCGTCGATGCCGCCGGTGGCGTTGGCCCAGCGTTCGTACGCCTTCGCCATCGCGGGCATGCCGGGCATGTTGGTGGCGTCGGTGTTCTCGGGGGCGAAGGTCATCACGGTGACCGGTTCGGGGGAGCCGCCGCCGATACCGGGGATCCGCCCGCAGCCGGTGACGAGGAGGGCGCCCACGACGGCCGTGATCACCGCCGAGCCGGTCCGCGACCCGATCGGCGCGGCGGTGGGGGCGGCGGCCCGTGTACCGGCTCGCGCGCCGCCCGGGTGGGGATGTCGTCGCTCTCCGTCGCCCCGGTCCCGGTCACAACGAGCGTCCGTGTCCGGGGGGCGAGCCGCCCTCCGCCGGACGGGTGTGGGCGGTCGACAGCAGTTGCAGCCCGAGCCGGAGCCTGCGCCGGGCCTCGTCCTCGGTCACCCCGAGGTCGGCGGCGGTCTGCCGGTAGTTCCGCCGCTCGAAGTAGGCCAGCTCCAGGGCCTGGCGGAGCGGGGCGGGCATGGAGGTGCGTATGTAGTCGGCCCTGGCCTCCGCCGACGCCCGGCGCACCCGCGCCTCCAGTTCCTCCGTCGTCCCGGCCGCGCCGCGGGCCAGGGCGGCGGCCCCGGCCCTGCGCAGCCGCTCGACGGCGATCCGGTTGGTCACCCGGGCGACCCAGGAGCGCATCGAGCCCTGCCGCGGGTCGAAGTCGCCGGGGTTCTCCCAGAGGTAGCCGAAGACGTCCCGGGTGGTCCGGTCGGCGGCTTCGTCGTCGGCGAGCACCCGGTGGGCCAGGCTGTGGACGAGCGTGGCGAACCTGTCGTACAGCTCACCGAGCGCCGCGGCCTCGCCGCGCGTGAGCCGCTGCTGCATTCTGCGGTCCCAGCGCGGCTGGGTCTCCTTCGCCATCGGTCCCGGCCCCCAACCTGTCCCGTTTCGTATCCCGTGCGCGGTGTCGTGGTGTGTCGCTGTCGTGTTGTGGCGTTGTGTGTCGGTGTAGCGGTGTGTCGCTGTCGTGTTGTCGGGCGGACCGTCGCGCCGTACCGGTCCTACGGATCACGGCGGCGTTCCGACCGGTCCGGCGGGTCAGTTCCGTCCGCGGTCGTACCCCTACCCCGTGAGCCTCCACGAATGTAATGCGCGCACCGGCCAACGCACGCCCCTTTGCGCCAAGTGCGCCCCTGGAGGGGGGTTGAGGTGGTAATGGGGGCCTCCACCGGGGCCTGTTTCCGCACCCCGGGGCGGCGCGATTCCTCCACCGGCCGTTCACCGGGGGTTCGTTTTCCGCCCGCCCGAGGTCAATTAGCGGGTAGTTGCACGCGTCAGCCTCCCGGGGCCTTACGCTCCCGGCATGGACAGCGCAGAGTACGAGCGCAAGATCGCGTCTCGATTCGCCGCATTCGATCAGGACGGCAACGGCTACATCGACCGTGAGGACTTCAGCGGTGCGGCGGCGCGGCTGCTCGCCGAGTTCTCCACCACCCCCCGCTGCGACCGGGGCCAGGCCCTCTACATCGGGGCGGAGGCGTTCTGGCAGGGCATGGCCGGGATCGCCGATGTCGACGGCGACCAGCGGGTCAGCCGCCAGGAGTTCGTGACGGGCGCGGTGAAGCGGCTGCGGGACAACCCGGACCGCTTCGCCGAGATCGCCCGCCCCTTCCTGCACGCGGTGATCGCGGTCGCCGATCCCGACGGGGACGGCATCACCCCGAAGGCGGCGGAGCGGGTCATGAAGGTCCTGGGCGTGCCGCCCGAGACGGCTTCGGTGGCGGCGCACGCCCTGGACACCGACGGCGACGGCCGGATCGACGAGGACGAGGCCCTGAAGGCGCTCGCCGCGTACTACGTCACGCCCGAGCAGCCGTAGCCGGACGCAGGTCCGGGGCCGGGCCGTTCTGAGCGGTGCCCGGCCCCGGAGCCGTAGCGGTACGGCTCCGGGCACCGGCCCGCCTCACCCTCGGTAGGCGGAGAAGAACTCCCGGACGTCCGCCAGCAGCAGATCCGGCGCCTCCATCGCGGCGAAGTGCCCGCCCCGGTCGTGGTCGTGCCAGCGGACCACGTTGTTGATCCGCTCCTCGTCGCGGCGGAGCGCGATGTCCTGGACGGTGAAGAGGGAGACCGCGAGCGGTACGTCCGACGCCTGCTCCTCGCCCCAGGCCCGCCCCTCCTCGTAATACAGCGCCGCCGACGAGCCCGCCGTCGCGGTCAGCCAGTAGAGCGTCACATGGGTGAGCAGCACATCCCGCCCGATGGCCTCGTGCGGCAGCTCCTTCGCGAGATCCGTCATATCGCGGAACTTGTCGACCATCCACGCGAGCTGCCCCACGGGCGAGTCGGTGAGCCCGTACGCCAGTGTCTGCGGCCGGGTCGACTGGATGGCGAGATACCCGCCCGCCTCGTTCATGAAGGTGTTCATCCGCCGCACCCTGGCCCGCTCCCGGTCGGTCAGGGTCGGGTCGTCCTCGGCCGCGCTCGGATACGTCGTCCCCCCGTTGACGTGCACCCCGACGACCCGCTCCGGCTCGGCCAGTGCCAGGGCCCGGGAGATCCCGCTGCCGAAGTCGCCGCCCTGCGCCCCGTACCGCTCGTACCCCAGCCGCCGCATCAGCTCGCCCCAGGCGGCGGCGATCCGCCCGCTCGACCACCCGGCCTCGTTCACCGGCCCGGAGAACCCGAACCCGGGGATGGACGGAATCACCAGATGGAAGTCGCGCGCCAGCGGCTCGATCAGCTCCAGGAACTCCACCACCGACCCCGGCCACCCGTGCGTGAGAATCAGCGGCAGCGCGTCGTCCCGCTCGGACCGGATATGCAGGAAGTGGATGTCCAGCCCGTCGATCTCGGTGATGAACTGCGGATACGCGTTGAGCCGCGCCTCCTGGGCCCGCCAGTCGTACCCGTCGGCCCAGTAGTCGGCCAACTCCCGCAGATACCCCACGGGCACGCCCCGCTCCCACCCCTGCCCGGCAATCTCCCCCGGCCACCGGGCGCTCCGGATCCGGGCCCGGAGACCGGCCAACTCGGCCTGCGGGATCGCGATCCGGAAGGGTCGTACGAGATCGGCGGTGGCGTTCTTCGTGCTCGTGTCCGTGTTCATGGTCGTGACCGTAGAGGCCACTGCGGACGGATGGTGTCCTATATGCCACGCAGGTGTGTCCGGCTCCTGCCCATTGGCCCCGAAGGCGGTGATAGTGGGTGTGGGCTGGCAGGAACTGTGTTGGTGCACCATCGAGATGCTTGAGCGGAGACTGGCAGCGTGCGTGACGTTGGCCCGGGTGCCCGCCCCAGGTGAGCCAGCGGACCCTAGCGCTGGGGGTGCTTCAGCGGAGCGCTCCTGGGGGAGACAGGGAGCGCATGTATGACAGGCCGAAATAGTTTGCTGGACTTCGGGCGTTCGGTGCTTAACATGCCCAGGATGCAAGGTTGGAGGCACGGATCATGGACGTACGTGGCGCGGGTTTGGGTCAGGGCGGCGGGGCTGATCTGAGGGCGTCGAGCCGTAAGCTCACTCAGCTGGCCGATGACCTCGACGCGATGCAGGGGCACTTGGACAAGCAGATAAAGCGCATGGATGCCGTGGTTGACCGCATCGAGAAGGGGTGGCGAGGACCGGCAGCGACGGCGTACCGCAGTTTCCACCGGGCGGCGGCTGAGGATGCCGTGCGAATCCGTGAAGTGATCCGGCACCTTGAGCAGGCTGTACGTCTGAGCCGGGACGGATTCACGGAACAGGAATTAGAGGTACTGGCCGAAATGCGCAGCATTTCGGTAGACGTTGCGAGTGAGGTCGGCAGGTTGTCTACAGTGAACCCGGAAGCCGCCGGGCCCGTACCTCCGCGCAGCAGCCTCGATTCCTTCTGACTTGCTTTTCGGGAGTCTCTATCTTGGAACCTGCGAAATGAGGGGATCATGTCCACCGGAAACGCGGACGACAGTCATATCACTGTCTCCTTCGCGGCTCTACGTGAACTAGTTGAAGAATTAGAGAACATTCTCAAGGGGCTGAACGGCGGTCTGGACGACCTTTACGGTCGTATCCTGCCGGTTGTGCTCGCCTGGGAAGGGGAGGCCCGCGAAGTCTTCGTTGACAAGCTCGACGAGTGGGATCATTCGGCCCAAGATCTTCAGGCAGCCCAAAAGTGGTTGCACGAATGCGCAACCACAAGTCACATTAACTATGCGGCAGCGCACCAGGCCGTGCTGCGAGGCTGGGGGGCCGGCTGATGGGCACACCACCGCCGAACCAGAGCGGGACCATCGACGTCAAACCGGCCGATCTATATCGAGTGTCCGGTGGAGTAGCTATCCAGCAGACAGTCCTGGACCGAGGTGCCAAGGCTCTCCTCGAAGATCTGCGCAAGTATCCGGACGCAGGCGGTTATGGTGCCTCGCCGCAGGCATTTGCGACGTCGTACGTGAAGGTGGGTAACCGCTTCTTCGAGGTATGGGCCAAGAGTGTTGCCAGCATCGGGGGAGCGGCCGTGGGATTTACCTCGACGGCCAACACATATGCGACAGCAGAGGCGGCAAACGATCCGAAGGGTAAGGCGAAGCCTATCCTTCAGCCGCCGCCCGTGGTCATTGAGAAACCTCCAGCTTACGGATCCGTTCCGAATCTTAAATGGGGTGACGACGATGGCGGTGACGACTTCATTCGCAGGATCCTCGAATGGGTTCCCGAACTGGTCCGGGACGTGCTGCGGCCAGTCGTGAAGCACGCTTTCCGAATGGGTAAAGTTGCAGAGGTCTATCCATTTCCGCAGCAACACTATTTGAACTCGCTGTCCAAGGCGTGGATGGGAGCGACCAGCTCTCTCTCCATTGCGGAGAGTGGGCTGACCGGAAACATTAGTAGCATCACCCAGCAGGCCAACAGCGAGTGGCACGACGCAATGCGTCAGTTCTGCAGTTCCCTCTGGGGCACAACGGCGTGGGGCAAGAGTCGCGAGGGCTACGACTGGAAACACGACAGCTCCTCATCGCAGACCGCCAGCCATCCTGTGATGTCTGTGCTGTTCGACACGGCGAGGAAAATAGGGGACCTCTTATATGAATTTGCTGAAGCGGCGGTGTATCTCAATCGCGAGGTTTGGGATGTCTATGTAGAGGCTATTCGTGATGCGATTCCCAAGGTGGAGGTGAACCTCAAAGATGGCGTTGGTGTGGATGATGTCAAGGGTTTCCTTAAAGGCGTTGCCAAGGGTGTAGTTAAAGGGGCAAGCCAGTTGGGTCAAGGCATCGTGCTGAACATGAACACCGCCAAGCTGAATCTCATTGTCGCTACATATAATCGACGCGTCGATGCGCTCGTTCCGCAACTAGATGCGCTCATGGGCCCATTGGGTGAGGCTTATCGGAGTGCGCCGATGTTCGCGGCGCAGGAGGCGCGTGCGCAAGGATTCGGCATGCGGGCCTTGGAGGATTTTAAAGATTCTCAGGTGTGGCTTAAGATTGACTCGAGTGGTAGGTATGATCTCAATCTCGCCGCTAATGAATATATGGAAAATGGTCACACTCTAGATAAGCATGTCGGGAAGACGGATGAACAGCTTGCGCAGCGCCTGCGTGATCAGCAGGTGAAGGGGGCGACCGAGGCGTGGCCGCACGGGAAGCCATATCCGAGCAGTTCTTCGGCCTTCCCTGACTATCAGAGGGCGGAAAGGTTGACCGAATACAATCTAAACCAGAACAGGGCCGCTATCGAAGCGTGGATCAAAGGCCCGCCGCCGCCTGAGGAGGGAGCGGTCAAGAGCTTCTATGAGACCGCGCCTAACGGTGAGACCAGCGGCCGTAGTGTGAGCAGAAATCCCGTTAACCCGAACGACCCGTTCTCCGGGTACAAGCAGGGTGGCATGGATGCCAAAGTTTACGATGTTACCGGTATCGATACTCGTATCCGGTACGACAGCAGTCGGACGCCTCCGTTCACTGTGATGACGTCGATGCCCACCAAGTCCTAGGTCGAGTCGCCAGAATGCCCCCTCCGCCTGGAGGTCGTCGATTCCGGCCGGAATTATGGCGGCATGAAATGAAGCTCACCCTTTGAAAGGCTGGCATGAAATGGTCGTCGACCAGACTTCCTGGGAAACTGCGACACGTCATTTGTACAGGGATGCGGTCGCTTTCGTTGCCACTGGTCCGCGCCGCCACGAAGACTGGGTACTCGATGTTCTCGCACTGATGGCCCGGGTTGTTCAGGACCCCCGGGGCTGGGCCCGTGTCGACGACTCGGAAATGGATTCCGAACGCGTTGACTCCCCCGTTTATCCTTTTGCCGTTCATCCTCCGGGGTACATCTCGTCCCGCCTTATGGAGATCGATCGCAGCAGCGCCGAGAGTCTGCTCCTGGCACTCACCGAGGCCGGTTGCACCCTCGACAACCTCCAATACTTTGACGAGTCCGAGGAAGAGTTGAGAGCGATGGCCCGCACGGTCCTGGACCGCTACGGGAACGAGGCCACCTATCACACCAACGTTCGCAGGGCCGGTAGCGCGCCCGGCACGCTGGACTTCGCCCAGAAAGGCTTCGAATACGCTCCATTGAGCGTCCTCATGGAGGATTGCGGACTGGTCGTGGTCTCTCCCGAGGAGGTCGGGCTGTTCTGGAGCTTCTCCGACTAGCCATACGTCGCAGCCCACTGCGAGGACAAATTTTTGAGAAGGTGAGTCCGTGCTGACCCGTTCCGCGTCCTACCCCGACCGTGAGACCGCGCATTGGGCCGTTCAACAGGTAGTGGCGGCCAACGAGCAAGCCATCCACCGCTGGCTCGCCCAAGGCACCAGGGCACGACTCACTATCGAGGGCGCCTGGCCTTCCCGCGAATCGCCCGTAGGTCGGGTTCAGTTGGAGGCTGACCTGCTGGCCGGGCGGGGGCCTGTCGATGTCCGGGCGGCACGTGTGGTGTTGCGTCGTGTGCCGTCGAGTCCGCAGGGCTTCATCGTCCATACGACCGTTCCCTTCTATCTATGAGGGCTGCACGCAGATGTCCATGAAGCCAATCGAGTTCGAGCGCCGGTACGGAGAGCTGGATCAGGTGATGCGCGCATATCTGGGACAGTCGGCCGACGACACTCCGGAGCGGCGCAGCCGGGCTCTGGACGCGTATCTTCGCCATGCCTGGCACACCCGTCCCTGGGCCATCGCGGTCGCGGAGGGGCAACTGCGTGAGTACAGCCGACGCCCGCCAGGTCGTATCCGGCGCCAGCTAGGCGAGTTCTATGCGATCCCCGATACAGGCATGCCTCAGTCCGGTATCGGTGACTGGCTGCTGGTGCTGGCCGACCATCTCAGAAAGAGCATCGAGGAGGGAGACCCTCCGAAACCGTCGTCCCCGCAGACTCACTGGGAGTGGCATGCGCGATTCCCGGAGACCGCGCAACTGCTCGGGGGATGGTTCTCACAGGACGTCGTGGACGAGTTCCCCGGCCATGACGACGCCATCTCCGACTATGCCGCCACCACCGACCCCTATGTGGTTGCCCGCCTCGTAGGTGAACTCCACGAGTTGCTCGCCCTGCCTCTGGACGAAGGGGATTACGCCTTGGCAGCGGCGGAACTCGGTATGGAGGTCGGCCCGCCCGAGCCGTTCTCCTACGGAGCTTGGTTCCAGTCGGTCGCGGTGAGACTGGCCGACGCCTGATCAGGGCTGACTGCTGCTCCCTGATGGAATGCCGTTGTCCGGCCAGGACGAGTCGCACGGCCCCCGCGAGGAGTGCCCGGGCGAGTTCGGTGAAGCGGTGATCGGCTCCGAAGAGTCGTACGCGATCGGCCAGGACGCGCTCGTGGAGTTCGAGCGCCGCGTCCAGGTCACCGGCGCGCTGAAGGGTGTACGCCAGATTGCTCCGGGCCGTGATGGTCTCGGCGTGTTCGGGGCCGTACAGCCGCTCGCAGGCGGCGATCGTCTCCTCGTACAGAGGGACGGCCAGCTCCGGCTCTCCCAGATCCCGGTGGGCGGCGGCCAGATTGGCGCGGGCGTTGAGCGTGTGCGGGTGGTCGGGACCGTGGACGCGGCTCATATCGGCGACGTTCCGCCGGTGCAGATCCCGGGCCAGGGCAGGTTCTTTCCGCAGCGCGTGGAGGTACGCCAGATTGGCCCGGGCGACCAGGGTGTCGGGGTGCTCGGGGCCGTGTACCCGTTCGCAGTCGGCGAGCAACTGTTCGTGCAGGGGTGCGGCGGTCTCCAGGTCCCCGGCCAGCCGGTGCGCGCTGGCGAGGAGACTGCGGGCGCTGAGGGTGTCGGTGTGGTCGGGGCCGTTGATCCGGGTGTGGATGTCCACCGAGCGCCGTGCGTGGCGCGCCGCCGCCCCGGCCGCGCCGTCGCCCTGGAGGAAGAGGGACGCGGCCAGCAGCAGACCGGCGGTGTGGACGTCCTCATCGGAGCGGTCCGGTTCGGCGAAGGCCACGACGTGCGGCAGCAGTTCCCGCCAGCGGGGCCAGCCGGACACCTCGGTCAGCGGGCTCCCCGGCAGCGCCCCCACCAGCAGCTCGACGGCGTGCAGCCGGGCGGCGGCGACGGCCTCGGGGGTGCGCTGGGGATCGTCGGGATCGGGGGTACGCGCCACGGCCTGGACGAGTCCGTGGACGGTCACGGTCTCCCGGGTGAGGGTGATCATGCTGTAGCCGTGGAGTTCGGCGAGGGCGTCGTCCACGGCGAGCGGATCGGCGGAAAGCGCGGGCGGCAGATGTTGCAGCACGTCGCGCGGCAGCGGGTCGGGGGCGAGCCAGGCGAGCAGCCGCAGCAGATCCCCGGCGAGCGGCTGCCGCTCCGTGATCTCCTGGAGGGAGACCCGCCAGATCCGGTCGATGGTCCGCTGGTTCTCCATCTCGTCCTTCCCCGTCGATGCCATGGCGTACATCCGGCCCGGATGGCGGCGCAGCCGCTCCCGGTACTGGGCCGGGCCGATGGCGGTGGCTTCCATATACGCGGCGGCCTGGTCCAGGGCCAGGGGAAGATGCCCCAGCTCGTCGGCGAGGCCGCTCAGCTCCCGCGCCTCGTCCGCGTCGTACGGCTGGACGGTGTGGGCCAGGAACTCCGCCGAGGCGTCCGGCGGCAGCGGGCTCAGCGCCAGCGGCGCGGCCGGCCGCCGCCAGCCGGTGGCCCGGCGACTGGTGACGATCCGCCGCCCGGTCGTCAGACCCAGCAGGGCCGCGATGTCACGGGGCGCCCCCGCGTCGTCCAGTACGAGCAGCCAGTCGTCGTGCGCCCGCAGCCAGTCCAGCGCCCACGCGGCCCGCTCCGCGCCGGTCGTCGCGGCCACGAAATGGTGCGGGGCGAGCCGGGTGGCGAGATCGGCCAGCCCGTGGGTGATCCCGGCGGGGGAGTCCGCCGTGATCCACCACACGGGGTTGAACCGGCCGAGCTGCCGATGGGCGACCTCGGACGCGAGGGCGGACTTGCCCATGCCGCCGAGGCCGCAGACGACAAGTGACGACGCCGCTGTCGGCTCACCCAGGGCCGCCTCCAGCCGTGCCAACTGCGTCCTGCGACCCACGAACCAGGGATCGGGTGGCAGAGGCAGGTTGGTGGTCCCCGGAGGCGCCGATACCGCGCCTGGATGCCGGAGCCCTTCGGCGGTCAGGTGAACGGTCCTGGCGTTGATACTGGCGTGATCACCCGTGGAGACGATGCCGTTGTTGGTGCGGACGACCAATGGGTGCGGCTCCGATGACTCGGTGACGAGTCGGCTGTGGACGGCCGACGAAAGCCGCGTCGGCTCGGAAGAGGGCTCGGAGTTCTTTCGCAGGGGCTGATCCACCTGGAGCCCCGTTCTCGATCGATATGGGTGGAGGACGCCATGACCGCCCTCGGATGAGTGAACCGAACGACGAACGGCCGACGGCGGAATCGGGCGATGTCACCATCCCCGGAATGGGGCTTTACACGGCTACAGTCGGCCAAATGTCCATTGCAGTGAGGTCCCTTCAGGACGCGCAGGCCGTGGTGATGGAGGGTGTGACCGGGCTGGTGTCGCTCGATCCGGAGGCCGCGTCCCAAGGCGCTCTGATGGCCAATCGGGCCTTCGCGTCGGGGACGGTCGAGCAGGTGCTCAAGAGCCATGGCGTCTGGCGGACGGTCGTTTCCGCGCGGGGTGAGCGGATCGAGATCTCGATCGCCAGGCGTTCCTGGTGGCGGCGGGCGGTTCGGGCTAGCGGCTGACGTCCTCGGCGGGGGTGGGGCCCGGGGAGTGGCGGAGGACGCAGCGGGGGCAGGCGTAGAGCACGACGGCGGTTCCGTTGGCGCGGTCTATGACGCCGACTTCGACCGGGGCGCAGGTGGGTCGGCCGCATTGGACGCAGATGGCGTCGAGGGTGTGGGGGGTATGGGTGAGGAGGGCGTCGCGGGTCATGGGGGGTCTCCACGAGCCCCCGGCGGCGGGTCGGCGGGGCCGCCGGGGGTGTTCTGTGCGGGCGGGGTCAGTCCTCGGCCGGGCGGCGCCGGTGGTGTTCGGCGTCCCGGTGGCGTTGCAGGAGTACGCGGCAGTCGACCGCCCTCGACTGGTCCCCGGCGGCCTTGGCCGCCCGTTCGTCCTCGATCAGTTCCCGGCAGTGGGGACAGCCGGTGGGCTGGTCGGTCATGTGAGGTCCCCCTGGCCGGACCGCTTGTTGGCCTCGGCGACGGCTTCGGCGAGGAGTTCGGCGGTGGTGACGGGGCACAGGTCTGCGGCGGGGACGGTCCATTCGATGCCGCCGCCGATGGGGCGGAGCCAGTAGCGGCCGTGCGTACGGTCCATCACCCGGCCGACCTTGTTACGGGTCGTGTCGCGGGCGTTGCCGCCGATCTGCGGGGTCCAGTCAGTGGGCATGGGGTCGGCCTCCTCGCCGGAGTCGGGCCGTCTCGTTCTGGACCAGCCGCCGGAGTGCGGCGAGGACGGTGATCAGGGTGTCCCGGTCGCGGACGTATCCGGTACGCGGAACCCAATCCGGCGCGAGCCCCCAGTAACCACCCCCGACCAGCAAAGAGTTGAGTTGGGACTGAAACGTCGAACCGTGGACAGCAGGCATGGCCGCTCCTTTCTGTAGCGTTTCCACTACGCGGAGCATCAGAGTCCCTTAGGGTGGAACCACCTTCAAGGTGCCTCAAATGAAGGAAGGGGCGGGTGCGTTGCCTTATGAACCGTAAGGAACTGAACCCCGGTAGGAGTCCGCAGGCGGCCTTTGGTGCGCGGTTACGCAGCACACGGGAGGCCAGGAGCTGGACACAGGAGGATCTGGCCGATCGGACCGGTTACTCCAGCAAACATATCTCTGCCGCCGAAACTGGTCGAAAGCCTCCGACCCTCCGGTTCTCGCGTAGCCTCGATGTGGCATTCGGAATCGAAGGTACGTCCGAAGCATTCGAACGTGCGTACCGGGAAATGCGGAACGGTGTACTGCTGGAAGGGTTTCCAGAGTACGTCGCCTTCGAGGCTCAGGCGGTAGAGATTCGGTTGTACGAGATCGGGATCATGCCCGGGTTGTTGCAGTCCCCCGACTACGCCCGGGTGCTCGCCAACAGTGCCGTGGAGCGGGGTGCTATCTCGCCGGAGCTGGCCGAGGAACGAGTCTCGTTTCTCGCCGAGCGGCAGCACGCCATCGCCCGGCCTCGCGGCCCCATGGTGCTCCTGGTGATGGACGAGAGCTGCATCCGCCGCCCGGTCGGTGGCCGGAAGGTCATGGAAGCTCAGTACGACCGGTTGATCGAGTTCGCCGAGCAGCCGAACACCGTGTTGCAGATCGCCCCGTTCGCCATAGGGGAGCGTCGGCCGCTGGACTTGCCAGTCAATCTGTTGACCTTGGCGGATCGAACGCTGATGGCTTACGCCGAGTCGCAGATGCAGGGACACTTTGACCGGCATATCCCGTCTGTAGTGCCCCAGTTGACGGCCTACCATCAGCTACAGGCCGTATCCGCCTCCCAAGCGGAGTCCGTGGCCATGATCCACGAGCTACGAAAGGGCACCCCGTGACGACCACGACCGAATCCCCCCGGTGGTTCACGTCCTCCTACAGCAACAACGGCGGCAACTGCGTGGAGGTGGCCGTCAATTTCGTCATATCCCGTGGCGTCGTCCCCGTCCGGGACTCCAAGAACCCCACGGGCCCGGCCCTCGCCGTCCCCGCGCAGGCGTTTTCGGCCTTCGTGACGGGCGTCAAGGCCGGTGACTTCAAGGCCGTCTGAGGCCGCCGTACCCTGGGCCGGGTAGCACCGCAACGGCTGCGAAAGGGGTCACCGTGACCGAACCCGAGTTCCTCACGTCCTCCTACAGCGACAACGGTGGCGCCTGCGTCGAGGTCGCCGCCAACCTTGCCCAGGCATACGGCATCGTGCCCGTCCGGGACTCCAAGCGCCCGGACGGGCCCGTACTGACTCTCCCCGCCACCGCCTTCACCGCCTTCCTCACGGAAGTGAAGGCCCCGAGCTGGGCCAAGTCCTCGTACAGCAATAACGGCGGCGACTGCGTCGAGATCGCCGCCAACCTCGTCGCACCCGGCGGCGCCGTCTCCGTACGGGACTCCAAGATTCCGGACGGGCCCGTACTCGCCGTGCCCGCCGAGGCGTTCTCCGCCTTCGTCGGGGGCGTGAAGTCCGGCGGTCTCGACGCGGTCTGAGAGCTACGCCGAGCCCACGGCCGCCGCGATCGCCCCGGTGAGCGCGGCGGGCTGCGACAGGAACGGTGAGTGGGAGCTGGCCAGCTCAGTGACCGTCGTCGGCGTGGTCGACACGGCGTCGATCTCCCGGACGAAGCGGCGCTGGAGCGCCACGGGTATCGCGTTGTCGCGGGTGCAGACCACATAGGAGTGCGGCAGGCTGCCGTAACGCTCCCTGGTGACCGTCAGCCGCTCGCCGGGGATGCCCCTCGGCGCGTCCGTGGTCAGCAGGGCGATCGCCGCGTCCACCGTACGGTCGTCGACGTCGTGGTAGAAGGCTTCCTTGGCGGCGGCCCGCCGGGTCGCGTCACCGGGGTCGATACGGGCCGCGCGCAAGGTCTGCGGGTCGCCCACGATCAGCGGGCCGACCTTCGCGCCCGCGTTCTCCGGCAAACCGGCGTAATACTCGGCCGGTTGCCCGCTGACCGGGGCGATCGCCGTGACGTAGACGACTCCGGCGACGAGTTCGGGGGCGCGCTCCGCAACCGCCGTGGCGACGACCCCGCCCATGCTGTGGGCCACCAGGAAGCAGGGACGGCCGGCGCCTATCGCCCGTATCTGCTCGATGAGGAGCGCCGCCGCAGACGACGCGGTGACGTGCGCGACCGGCGACGGGGCGGTGGCGAAAGCGGCCGCGTCGAACGGCCGGGCCCAGCGGGCACTGGGCGAGGGGCCGCGCACGCCGTGCCCTTCGAGATCGACCGCGACCGAGGTGATCCCCCGGGCGGTCAGCCGCTCGGTGACCGGGCTCCAGCACCAGCTTCCGTGCCAGGAACCGTGCAGCAGGACGACGGGCAGGGAGTTGCTCATACGTTCCTCTTACGTTGCGGGGGCGGGCAGTTGCCTGTGCAGCGTAAGCAGACGGGAAGTGATCACGCGGTGCTGGGAACGGCTGTTCCCGGCCGATCCCGGACCGGGTCCGCCGTCTGAAATTCCGGTCCCGCCTGCCGAGCTGAGACGGAGTGGAACCGAAGGCGCCGTGCGGACACTTGTTGATGTGGAGTCCGCATTGAATGAACGAGTTCGGTCCGGCGATCGGGCGGCGTTCGCCGAGATCTTCGACGAGCACGCACGCGTTGTCTACGCTCATGCCGTCCGGACGACGGGTGACTGGGCCCTCGCCGAAGACGTCATGTCGCTGACCTTTCTGGAGGCATGGCGATTACGTGACAAGTTGCGCGAGGAAGTCAGAAGCGTCCGGGCGTGGCTGCTGGGTATCGCGACCAACGTTCTGCGCAACATCGCGCGGACAGCGCGACGACACCGGGACGCGATGTCCCGCTTGCCCCCTCCGGAGTCGCTGCCCGACTTCTCCGACGAGGTGGTCGGGCAGATGGCCGACGCGCAGAGGCTCACTGTTGCCGTCCGGGCTCTGCGCCGCCTGAAGCGATCGGAGCGTGAGGTCTTCACCCTGGTCGTGTGGTCCGGCCTGGGCTACGCGGCGACCGCGGAGGCCCTGGGCATCCCGGTGGGCACCGTACGGTCCCGGCTCTCACGTGCGCGGGAGAAGCTGCGAAAGCTCGTAGCCGAGGAGCTGGCGGTAGATCCGCATGCGGTGGAACCGAGCGGCGAAAACGGACACATAACGGGTAGCGGGCCTGTCCCGGTCCGCGCATCCCAGAGAAGGGGCACACGATGACTTCGGAGCAGGAAAGTTCCGAGCGTGAGCGGGCACGTCGGTTACTGCCGCCGCCCGACCACGCGGAACCGGCCCCGGGACGAATGGAAGCCCGCCGTCGGCACCTCCTGAACGAGGTCGGCGGGCACGGTCGATCCCGGGCTCCCGGTCTGGTGCCGGGCCTGAGGCGGCGTACGGTTCTGGGGCTGGGCACAGTGCTGGCCGTCACCGCGAGCGCCGTCGTCCTCGGTCTCGGCACATCCGACGCTCCGGACGCCACGCCACCGGCCACCGCCGCTTCGGTCCAACTGCTGGAACGGGCCGCCTTGGCCGCTGCGGCGTCCTCACCGGCGAAGGTAAGCGCCGGGCAGTACGTCTACATCAAGACGGTCGGCTACACCTCGGTGCTGTCCGAGACCGCCGCAGGCCGGATGGAACTCCTCCGCCAGGACGAGGCGATGCAGCAGTGGACGGCGGTCGACGGCAGCGAGCGGACACTGCGCAGAAAGGGTGGCGAGGACCAGCTGCTGCCGGAGCGCCCCGGGAGCGGAACCCTCAATTCGCCTACGTACAACTATCTGGCCGCCCTGCCGGACGACCCTGAGGCTCTGGTACGGCGGATCCGCGACGAGGCTGAGCGGAATCACGGATCCGGTTCCGATTCCACGACCGGTGTGGACCAGCAGTCATTCGTGACCATCGGTGATCTTCTCCGCAACGGGGTGACCCCACCCGAGACCGCCGCCGCTCTCTACCGTGCCGCTGCCCTGATCCCGGGCGTCGATGTCGTGCCCGACGCCGTGGACGCCGCCGGGCGTCGCGGGGTCGCGGTCGTCCGCGTGCACAAGGGCGAGCGCATCGAGTGGATCTTCGAGAAGAGTACGTCGCGGCTTCTGGGCGAACGAACGGTACTTGTCGAAGACAGCTCCTGGGGCAAGTCCGGAACGGTCGTCACTTCCGTGGCGCTCGTCGAGAGCGGTGTCGTCGACAAGGCCGGGGTGGTGCCGTAGCCGTGCCGCTTCCGCCCAGGCAATACACCGGGGGGCGGCGGCCGTGCAAGAGCGCGCATGGGGACGCGATGCGGCTGGGAAACGTATATCACCGAGTGATGTGTTCCTGCCGTCGATTGAATGCTGTGAACTCCCTGTGAATAACGCGGAAGCGCCTACACAGGAGGTCACATGCGTCCCTTGCGCGTGCTCGTTCCGATCGTTACCGCATTATGTGCCATGGTTACTGGTGTCACAACAGCGTCTGCGGCACAGGAGCCCGGCGCATTACGCCAAAGCGGCACGGAGGCCCGTGCCGAGGATGGCCGTCAGCAGGGCCTCGACAAGTCGCGTCCCATTATCGCCGACTACAAGGGCAAGAAGATCAATCTGGCGAAGGGGTGGCAGGGCGCCCAGGCTTGCTCGGAGGTGCCGAGTGGCCGGGTCTACTGCTACGACACGGCGGAGGAGGCCGACCGGGCTCTGGCCGCCATCGCTCCCGAAGTCGCGAAGGGAGCCGGGGGCGGCGGAGTTCCGGCGCAGGCCGACGGACAACTCAAGCCCAGTGCGAGTAGGGACTGCGCTTTCGGGTGGGTCTGCCTGTGGGAGCACTCCGACTTCACCGGGCGCCGTCTCCAGTGGTCGGCCAAGGGAACGAAACAACTCGGTGACTGGAATTTCCGGGACAAGGCCAGCGCCGGCTGCGTGAACCGGAGTATCGGTGGCGCGCTTGTCTATGACGCCCGAACGGCCATGCCCGACCCGTACTTCTCTATGCATGTCGGGTACTGCTACGACTTCACCAGCGGCAGCTACCCGACGGGCGGAAACTGGAACGACAAGGCGGACTACATGGAGATGTGACCGACCGAGGCTTGCGCTGCTCGAGAATGACGGTGGCTTGGCCGGAAGCAGCCCGGTTTCCTAGGCAGGGCTGTTGCGAAGTCGCATGATCTCGTGGGCGCCCTGGACCGAAGTCGCCGCCACGCCATGTCCGTTGCCCCATAGCGGTGTTACCGTCGCGCCATGTCCAAGATCGAGATTGACGCGATAGTCGCCGAGTTCTTCGGAGCCTTCGACAACCGCGGTGGCAAGGCCGCGGACGTGGCCCGGATCCGCCGGCTGGTCATTCCGGGTGGTGTGATCGTGCTGACCGGGCCGACGTACACGGTATACACCGTGGACGAGTTCATCGAGCCGCGCGAACGCCTGCTCGCCGACGGCCGGTTGGTCGAGTTCTCGGAGTGGGAGACCTCCGAGCGAACCGAGATCGCGGGCGATATCGCGTCGCGGTTCGGCCAGTACCGGAAGGCCGGCATCCTGGACGGCGAGCCGTTCGAGGGCGGCGGGACCAAGACCATCCAGTTCGTCCGCACCCCGGAGGGCTGGCGGATCGCGGCGTTCTCCTGGTGCGATCAGCCCTGAGGGTCCGCAGGTCGCGGCGGTCCAAGGAGCGCGGGCTGGGCCGTCACGCACGCGGTGGAGCTCCGGTTGAACGGGGTGACTTTCCCAAGTCGCCTCGGACCACCGGAGCCTGTCACACGCCTTCGATCGGGAACCCTTGGTCCCGGCCGTGGAGAGTGTGTGACAGGCCCGGCGAAATCACTGGATCAGGTCGGTGTGCGGATGCTCGGCGGAAGCCGGGCAGACGTAGATCTGCATGTTGTCCGTGCTGCCTACCTCCACGCTCGTCGGCTGTGAGGGATTCCGGCCCGTGTGGTGGGAGCCGGCGGCGGCAGCCCGGTCTTCCTGCGGCGCCCAGCTGTCACCTTCGCCGCCGTCCCACTCCCAGGATGCGATCGTCACGAGCGGGACCATCTGCACCTCGCACACGGCGCAGTACCGGGGGATCGGGTCGGTGCGGCCCCAGGGGGGCCACCCCCCGACTTTCCAGCCAGGCGCGTTGCCCAGATGAGTGGAGTAGAACTCGCGTGGGTACTCCGCGTAGGAGCTGTCCACGTCGTCGCCCGCTGCCTGCCATCTGTTCCAGTCCTCCAGCATCCGCTGTAGCTCCGGGCTCAGATCAAGGCTGTTGGGGTACTCGGTGATCGCTTCCGGCGCCAGCACGCACGGCTCCGGCACGTAACCCGGATAGTCCGCCTCGTACGGTTCCGGTGGTGTGGCGAGAATGCTGCCGACCTCTGCGGCCGACCGCCAGAACAGTGCGGTCAACGGCTTGTAATCCGGTTCGTGTTCGTACGGGCACCAGAGAATCTGAAGCAGATCGGCCTGCCCGGGCGGTCGCAACAGGGGTATGTCTCGCAGGAACAGCTGTGCCACGGGCAGCATCGGGACCGGGCATTCGTCGGGCCAGGGTGGGCCTGCGTCGAACCGTTCAGTGAACCGTGCGTCGTCGCGTTCTTTGAGCGCCTGCTCCTCGGGTGTGTACCCGGGGAGCAGGCCATCAGGGCGCCAACGGGACTGTAGGCGTCTCTCGAGCCGTACCCGGGTCGGCGACTGCCGGAATCCGGTGTCCACGTGCAGATGTGCGGCTTCGCAGTGCGGCCACGGCTCCCCGGCCGGCCACAGCAACGGCCCGCCGACCGAGCTGTCCCCGGTCGAAGGCGATCCGGGACGCGGATGCAGCCGTATCGCAGGTCGTGCCAGGGGAGCCAGCTCGGGAAAGACAGCGGTCACCTCGACCGGCCGCGGCGGAGTACGTACGAAGCCCATGCCGGTGATCCTGTCACCGCCCACCGACAGTCCCCGCCACCTCGGCGGACATCAGCGCCCGACCGGTTACGCCGCCCGCCGACCCGATCACCGGGAACGCTCAGTGCGCCGACGTCGCCTTGAAACCGCGTGGCACCAGCGCCGCGACCAGGATCGTCACCGTGCCGACGATGCCGACCGACACCCATGACGTGGTGGTCAGCGCCGAGTCGAACGCGGCGCGGGCGGCCTCCAGTACCGCCGGGTCGCCCAGTTCGGCAGCCTCGCCGATCGAGTCGCGGGCCTTCGCGGGGTGGCCCGTCATATGGGACGCGTACGCCGCCGCGTGGACCGAGCCGAGGAACGCGACGCCGAGGCCGACGCCGAGTTCGTACGAGGTCTCGGAGACCGCGCCCGCCTGACCCGCGCGTTCGGCGGGGACGGCGGAGACCAGTACGGCGGCGGCCGTGGTGATCGCGATGCCTTCGCCGAGTCCCATGGCGACGAAGATGACCGCGACATACGGATAGGTCGTCGGCTCCGGGGAGAGCGCCAGGATCAGGAACCCGGCGGTGATCGCGGCGAGGCCGGACGTCATCGTGGCCCGGACGCCCGCGTGCCGCATCAGCCACGGGGCCGAAAGGGAGCCCGCGAGGCCCGCGAGGGCGACGGGCAGGGTGCGCAGGCCCGCCTCGGAGGGGGAGTAGCCGTGGACGTACTGCATCCAGAGGGAGAGCAGGAACAGCGCCGCGCCGATCGCCAGCATCGCCATCAGGGTCGCGAGGGCGGCGGCGGTGAACGCGGGCCGCCGGAAGAGGCGTACGTCCAGCAGGGGGTCCGCCAGGCCGAGTTGGCGGCGCGTGAAGAGGGCGAGCAGGACGAGCCCGGCGGCCAGGGTCAGCAGGCCCCCGGCCTCGGGGCCGTTCTTCGCGAGGTTCTTGATGCCCCAGGCGAGGGCGATGATCCCGGCGACCGAGAGCGCCGCGCCCGCCCAGTCCAGCCGGCCGTGGCCCGCGTCCTTGAACTCCGGGAGCAGGAAGACGCCCGCGACGACGGTGACCACGACGACGGGGACATTGACCCAGAACGCCGCCGACCAGTCGTACTCCTCGACCAGAATGCCGCCGACCAGCGGGCCGATCGCGGCGCCCGCGCCCGCGACGGCCGCCCAGACCCCGATCGCGAGGGTCCGTTCGTGGGGGTCGTGGAAGATATTGCGGATCAGGGAGAGCGTGGAGGGCATCACCATCGCACCGCCGATGGCGAGCAGGACACGCCCGGCGATGAGCTGCGCCGACGAGTCCGCCGTGGCGGCCAGCACCGACGCGATACCGAAGAGCACGAAACCGGCGAGGAAGAGCCGCTTGCGGCCGTAGCGGTCGCCGACCCCACCGGTGGTGACCAGCAGCCCGCCGAGGACCAGCCCGTAGACGTCGATGATCCAGAGCTGCTGGAGGGCGTCCGGCTGGAGATCGGCGATCAGCGACGGCAGGGCCACATTGAGGATCGTGGCGTCCATGGCGACCAGCAGCAGGCTGGAGCAGAGGACCGCGAGCATGGTCCAGCGCCGCCCGCGCCCGGGGCCGCGTACCGTGGCCGCTTCGTCGTTCGTGTCGTGCACCTGATACGTCCCTCGATCCCGGTCGCGGTCCCGGTTCTCCGGGTCCGACGGGTGCAGACTGCCGGGTCGGGGCGGGCCGGAGGGCATGGCGACGCGCCGGGTACGCCGAACGGCGGACTCCCCGGGGGCGCCTATCGCTCCACGAACGCCGCGAGGTTCGCGAGGGAGGAGGCCAGGCCCTCGGCGTGGTCCTCGGCCGAGATGCCGTCCGGGACACCCTCGGCGACGATGTCGACCCGGGTCCCCTCCGCCACTGGCGTGACGGCCCAGGTCATGGTCATCGTGCCCGCGAAGGCGGGGTCGTCCGAGACGAAGTCGGCTGCCTGGACGACCCGTACGCCCGGGACGATGTCCACATACCGGCCGTCGACCACATCGGTGTCGGCGGTGGCCTTGCCGTGCGCACCGGACGCGTCCGGATAGGTGAGGACCAGACGGTACGAGCCACCCGGCCGGGCGTCGAAATGGTCGAAGCGGCCCGTCATACCCGCCGGGGGCAGCCAGGCCGTGAGGGCGTCGCGGTCGACGAGGGCGGCCCAGACGCGGGCGGGCGGGGCGGTGATCAGCCGGGATGCGCGGTCCGTACGGGGCATGGCCGGGACCCTAACAGGACGGCCGCCGCCCGGGTGGCGGCCAGCGGTGGCGCCGGGCGGAGGTGTGGGGTCTGCTGGCGGGCGGGGGCGGATCCGCAGCCGTACCCCTGGAGAGATCATGACGATCGCCCTCGACAAGCTCACCGAACCGGCCGTACGCGCCTTCGTCCGCGCGCTCAACGCCGGGGACCGCGCCGCCTTCACCGCCGCCCTGACCCCCGGGGCCACCATGTCGGACGACGGGTCCGACCGGGACGTCGCGGACTGGACCGAGCGGGAGATCTTCTCCTCCGGCGGTCATATGGACATCCAGAAACAGACCCATGACGGGCTCCGCCTGGTCGCCGACTACCGCAACGACACCTGGGGCGAGATGCGTACGGCCTGGCGGTTCACCGTCGACGGCGGCAAGATCAGCCGCTTCGAGACCGGGCAGGCATGAGGGCGCGGGCGGGCGCGCGGGTCCGGGCGGGCAGCCGGGTCCGGCGGGCGGGCGTGCGGGTCCGTACCGGCGCCGGGACGGCGGGCGCATGAGCGGGGGGCCGCCCCGGGTGGCCGCCGAGCCGCCGCCCCAGGAAGCCGCCGCGCCATCCACGCGGCCGTGGAACCGGTGGCCGATGACCGCGGCGACCGCCGCCGGGCTGGTCGTGGCCGCCGCCCTGCTCCTGTGGATCGGCCGGACGGACGTCCTGCGGGCGCCGACCTTCGCCGGGCGGATCACCGGACTCCTCTTCGTCCTCTTCGGAGCGCTCGCCGCGGCGGGGGCGGCGGCGTCCTTCGACTACTGGGGCAGGCGTAAATTCCGCTACTCGGGCCCGATCGTCCTGGCCGGGTCGATCGGCGCGTTCATCACGACCGGCCTGCTCTGCCTCCTCTGGCTCCCGAGGACGGAGTTCACCCCCCACTCCTTCGTCTTCATCCCCCTGTGGTTCTGGTCGCTGTGGGCGCTCTGGACGCTCGGCCGCCACCACGCCTGGGAGGGCATCCGCCACCCCAAGGGCTTCACCGCGGGCCTGACCGCCACCGCCCTGGCGACGGCGGTCAATCTCGGGTACACCACCGTCTACCAGCCGCATTTCTCCCCGACGGCCCTCGCTGTGGACACCGCGTTCGGCACCCCCGTCGCGGACCCGGTGAAACCGGTGATCCACCTTCCGCTGACGATCACCGTCCGGAACCTGGGTACGGTCCCCGTCTACGCCCTCCAGACCAGATACCGGGTCCTGGGCCGGACGAGCGACTTCCACTCCGACCTCCGCGCGGAGAGCCCGGAGGAGTGGCAGAGCGATCTGTCGACGACCACCGAGCGCGAGGGCTATGCCGACCGCGCCGAGTTCTACAGCGTCAACTCGGGTTCGTTCATTCCGGCCATGGAAACGCTCCAGCCCAAGGAGAAGCGCGTCAAGGAGACGGTGGTCCAGGTCTCCAAGTCCGCGGATTTCAATGAGATGGTCGCCCTCGCGGAAGTGTTCCTCCTGCGCCACGATCGCGGACGGCTCGGTAAGGAGTTCGCCACCGACCAGCCCTCCTGGGCGAAGCGCCCGGGGGAGAAGGACCTGGTCGCCTGCGGTGATTGCCAGTACTTCGCGCACTACGGGGCGCTGTCCCCCGCCACCTACGTCTCGGAGGTGACCCGGCACCAGCGCTATCTCACCACCTGGATCGAGCTGGACGACACCGCGCGGGAGAGCCTGCGCTTCCGGATCTCGCAGGTCTCCCGGGATTCCCAGAAGGACATTCCGGCGGAAGGGGAGGACTTGGCGAAGCACAGCATCGTGACCGCCTCGACCCGCGAATCGGCCGTTCCCTTCGCGGCCCTGCTCGCCGCCGAGACCGACACCGGGTCTGGGTCTGGCTCCGGTCCCGGCGCCACGCGGTGAACCGGTCCCGTCGGCGGCGCGCCCCGCCCCGATCATGGGATAAGATCATCGTGTTGAGCGGGCACCGGAACACCCGGTAACCAGCCGCGCGTTGGTGGTCCAAGGAAAGGCGCCCCACTTCCTGTGGGGAGATGCAGGTGCAAGGCCTGCCCAGCGCTCCGAATGAGGGTGCCGCTTCGCTTCCGCGAGGCGGCACCCTTTTTGTTGCCTTCGGGAGCCGGAGGCCGTGCGTCCGGGCCCCCGGGGCGTCAGAAGAAGCTGCGGACGAAGACGTCCGACTTGCCGTTGGTGTCGCCGGGCACGATGTCGTTCGCCGCCGAGTGGAAGACCACGTCCCGGCCGCCCGTGCTGACCGCGTCCGTCCGGGCCGTCGCGGGCTGGGCCGACACGACGTCGTCGGTACCGGTCCGCAGATCGCGCAGGGTGAGCGACGGGGTGTTCGGGGCGTGCGCCGTGTACAGCAGATAGCGGCCCGTCGGATCGATGGCCACGCCCTTCACCCCGGCGACCAGCTGGGACGTGGCCGTAGCGACGTCGTAGACGTAGGTGTCCGCGCCCGACAGATAGACGACCTTGCCGCCGCCGTCGCTGATCTGGACGACCGTCGCCGGCTGGGACGCGCCCTCGATCGGGCCCGTGGTCGTACCGGCGGTCCGGTCGCGGAGGAAGACATCGCCCGCCTGGGCGTCCTGATAGGCGACATAGCGGCCGTCGCCGCTGATGGACGGCAGCGAGTACTGGGTGTGGCCGAATGTCGCGATGGTCGTCGTCGTGTACCCGTCCTGGACCTCGACGCGCTGGCTGGGCGTCGGCGAATGGGCGTACGTGACCAGGGCGATGGAGTCGCCGTCGGCGTTGATCGACGCCTGGTTGCAGCTCCAGGCCGCGCAGTTCGAGGCGATCGACGCGCCGGTGCCGATCTGGAACTGGCGGAGCCGGACATTGCGCATCCACTGCACCGGATAGGCGGCGTACTCCCCGTCGCCGCTGATCACCGGCGGCTGGAGCGGGGCCAGATTCCCCAGCCGCTTGGTCTGGCCTGGGCGCCGGTCGTGGACGAACCCCTGGTTGTCCCCGGTCGGCGCGTCGGCCGTCAGGTTGGTCGCCGACGACGCGAAGACGATATGGCGGCCGTCGGGTGTGATCGAGGCGCCGGTGGAATCGTTGTCACCCTGGGTGCCGTCGGCGGCGACGCTGATCCGGTCGACCCCCGCCGTACTGACGGCGACGGCCCCCGGGCCGCCCGGTCCGGCCGCCCCGGGACCCCGTACGGCGGTCGCTCCACCGGTCGATCCGGCGGCGGGCCCGTCGGCGGCCGAGTTCGCGGCGGGCAGCGCCGAGGCCGCCCCCGGCAATAACGCCGTGACCGCGCAGATCACCACCACCGCGCCCAGAGCCGCCCGGGCGCGCCGGGTGGCGCCCCGGTTCGTGTTTCCCCTCATTTTCCCCCCAGCCAGGTGTTTCCCCCGGTTACCTACCGGAGGACCCCCACATGCAACCGGTGACGGCGTAGTGGGGTCAATGCGTCATACGACGGATCGAGCCGGGCGCGTTCGATCAGGAATTCTCATCCCCGGCGGGCCCGCCGATGCCACCGTCGGCGTAGCGGGCGGCGATCGCGGCGGCCCGGTCGCGCAACGCCGTACGCAGCCACCGCGGGGAGAGCGCCTCCGCTTCCACGGAGTACCGCCAGAGCGCCCATTCGGCGTGCTCCCGGTCCTGGAAGGCCAGCTCCAGCAGCGGACGGCCGTCCAAGCCCGGTTCCTCGGCGCGTACGGCCAGTGCCGTGGCCGCCAGCTCGTCGCGGCGCGCCGGATCGACCCGTACCCGGACGGCGATCTGCTGCCCGCCACCGGTACGGAACCGGGTACCGCGATCCCGCCAGGTCTGCTCAAGGTCGACCCGCTCCGGCCGTTCGGCGGTCGTGTCGGTCTCCTCGGCGGCCGACACCCGGTCCAGGCGGTAGGTGCGGTCGGCGCCGCCCCTGGTGGCCAGCAGATAGCCCTGTCCGCGTACGGTGACCAGCCCGATCGGGTCCACCGTGCGCCACTCCGGGACCCGGTCGGCGGCGCCCGTGGCGGCCGGGGCGTACCGGATCCGCAGCTTGTGGCCGGTGAGCACCGCGCGCCGGATCTCGGCCAGAACACCGTCCGGTACGTCGTCGACGGTGGTCACCGGCCGGGACAGGAGATCGGTCTCGGGGTCGACGAGCAGCCGCCGGGCCGCGTCGGACGAGGCCGCCCGGTAGTCGTCGGGCAGCGCGTCGACCACCTTGAGCATCGCGGACGCCAGCGCCGAACCGAGCCCGAAGACCTGCGCGCCGCGCCGGGACCCGGCGACCAGCAGGGCCAGCGCCTCGTCATGGCTGAGCCCGGTCAGCTCGGTCCGGAAACCGGGCAGCAGGGCGAAGCCGCCGTTCCGGCCCCGCTCGGCGTAGACGGGGACGCCCGCCGACGACAGCGCCTCGATGTCGCGTAGCACGGTCCGGGTCGAGACCTCCAGCTCACGGGCGAGGGCGGCGGCCGGCATCCGCCCGCGTTGGCGCAGCAGCAGAACCAGGGAGACCAGCCGGTCGGCGCGCATCCGGGAACCGTAGCCGAATACATGACACAAGGTGTCGCGAAGGGCCGGGAGTCTGGTCGTACGACCTGAAGGACGGGCGGCGGACGCGACGACGAACGGCGGACGCGGCCGTACGCCCCCGGTAGCAAGGAGCCGAAATGACGGCGGAAGTAGTACGCACGGCGGTCAACCCGGTGACATGGTCCCTGCCGCTGGGCTTCAACCAGGGCGAGTCGGTCTCCGGCCATACCCGCACCCTGTACTGCTCGGGCCAGGCCGCGATGAGCGCCGACGGCAAGCCGCTGCACGAAGGAGACATGGCGGCCCAGACGGCGCTCAGCCTGCACAACCTGGAGGCGGTACTCGCCGAGGCGGGCATGGACCTCACCCACCTCGTACGGCTCAATGTCTATACGACGGACGTCGATCTGTTCTTCGAGCACTACGACGTCCTGGCGTCCCGCCTGGGCGCGGCGGGGGTGGCCCCGGCGACCACCCTGCTCGGCGTGTCCCGGCTGGCGCTCCCGGCCCAACTCGTCGAACTGGAGGGCACGGCGGTGGCCTGACGGGGCCATCGGGGTGGGGCGCGGGGGCGACCCGCATTCGGTCGGCTGCACCGCGCCGATCGCGCTCCCGTGCCTCCCCCGCCAGCGGAAAGCGGCACAGGCCCCCCGGCGTTCCCGTCTCCCGTCCCCGGTCTCCGGCGGAAGCCTTCCGTCGCGGAACGGCGCGGATCGTCAACGAGGTTCGCGCGATGTCGTACGCGATGGCGTACGGGATGTCTTACGCGAGGGGCGCGGGCCGGAGCCCGGAGTCCGGGCGGGATTCGGGGCGCCGCGCGGCTTCGTGGCGCTATAGCACCATCCGGCGTCACGTTGCGTCGATATCGTGTTGTGTCCTTCGGATGACTCGTCACGGGCCGTCGTCGGGCGCTTACTCCGGTACGCTGCGTGAAATGCGAGTCGTACCGAGGCGTGACGGCCACGGTGGTGCCCCAGCGGTGTCCCCGTGCCAGGGAATGCGCGCCGCTCACACCACGGGTGAGCGGGTCACGAGCCCCTGTTCGACTCGCCGTGGCAGGTGTCGCACAGTGTGTACCCCGTGTCATCCTTCGCGCTGGAATATGCCCGAAGCGCTTGTTGCGGTGACTGTACGTCAACCATGCTGTCCCGCGAGGGAGTCACGTTCCGTGACCCCGTCGGGAGAGACCCAGTCGAGGCGCGAGGCGATGTGTCCGCCGGTTCGGATGGTGTGAGCGGTGCAGGTGCTCCAGGTTCAGTTGGAGGTCGGTCCCGATCCCGCGGAGGTGGGACGGGCCCGTAGGTGGGCGCGGTCCCGGCTCGTCGGATCCGGGATAGAGCACGACGAGCCACTGGCGGAGACCCTGATCCTGCTGATCTCGGAACTGGTCACCAACGCGGTCGTCCACACCGGCTGTCCGGCCGTCCTGCGAGTGCTCTTCGGCCTCGGCAAGGCCGAGGCGGGCACGGTCCGGGTCGAGGTCGCGGACCGCTGCGCCCGGCCGCCCCGGCGGCGGACCGCCGACGACGACGAGACCAATGGCCGCGGCCTGGAACTCGTGGACGGCCTCGCCGACCGGTGGGGCTGGCGGCAGGAAGGCCACGGCAAGGCCATCTGGTGCGAGGTCGACCGGGCCGTACCGCTCGGCGCGGCCTCCCGCCCCGGCGACACGCGAGGGGCGCGACACGCCGCGACCGTACGGGAGATCGCCGCAGCGGTCTCGGCCGCCGGGGCGCGGGACGCCGGTCGCGAGGCCGTCACCAGGGAAGGCGCGCGGGGCGGTGCCGCGCGCGCCGGAGCGGCCGGGCTGGCGGCCGTACGGCGCTGACGTACGCACGGCGCGGGGGCGCGGGCGGGCGCACATGGCGTCGACGCCCGCGCCGCCCTGTCGTGGGCCCGTCTCTTTGACTCCGTACGACGGTATGAGCCGCTGCCGCGGCGTCGCGCTTCTCCACAGGCTGTGGACAACTCTTCGCGGTGACGACTCCCGGCCCGGTGGCGTATCTGCGTATCGCGGCCCGATCACCGGGCAATCACCCCGTGCCGGACACTTCGGCGAGGCGCGATTTCTCCGCCGTGAACCCGGTGTTTGGTGATAGCGGTCCCGGGTATTCGGCCCTGAATTCGATCCGCTTTGCCACGGTGTCGACGCAATCATCGGCCGAAAGGTTTTCGGACAGCTTCCGATCCCTCATTGCCGATGGCCCCGAGCCGGGAATAGCGTCCCGGACCGTCGCCGTCGTCATCGTCGAAAGGGATGGGTGAGCACCCCATGTCGAAGTCTTCTCCCCTGAAGCGCGCGATCGTCGCCCCCGCGGTGGGCGCCCTGATGGCGGGCCTGTTCTCGCTCGGAACTGCGGCCCCCGCGTCGGCTCTGACCTCGGCTCCCGTCGCCGGTTCGGTGGGCGCCAAGGCGCATCCCACCGGCTGTAGTTACGGCATCAGCCACCGCTCGGGCTCCTGGGCCAGCTGCTCCAGCCACAACGGCGGCTCCTACCGGGCCATCACCATCTGCCAGGAGGAGCGCGGCACCCGCAAGAAGAATGTGAGCGCCACCACCTGGAAGCAGAGCGGAATGTCCTACTCCTACTGCGGCGCGGGCTGGGTCCCGGATTCCGCGGGGATCGAATCCTCGGCCTCCAACAAGTCCTGACCCCCGATGGCCGGAATCCCGGAGAGATCGAGAACGACGCCATGCCGATAACCAGTACCGCCGCGTACCGCGCGTCGGGCTGTGTTCCCTGCTCGGCAGGCATCGAAAGCTCCCCGCGCGACAACACCTGACCCACCCCGGTCCCCACCCGGCGCCCCGTCGATCATCCGGCGGGGCGCCGTGGTGTGCGCTCGATCCGGGTCGCGGAACCCGGCACGGCCGGGGCGTCGGTGGCCGCACAATCCAACAGGTCCTTTTGGTTCGCTCATTTACTCGATTCAAGTAAGTGCGTGTGCTCTTGTGTGTACTGCATCGGCATGCTATGGCCGCATGCTTTCGTTGTGCTGCTGATTGCGGCGCATGTGGTGGCGGGTATCGGATGCGGACTATCATTTCCCGAAACGTTCGTTTCGAGACGCCAGTCGGCTGTTCGGGGGGTTTACGTGGCGCCGGAATTCGATGCACAGCGATGGCGGGAAATGTTCGGTATTGAGTCGTCGGATGCTGCTGCCCCATCCGGGAGTCTCGGTATGTCCCTCGCGTCGCTGACTCCCGGAGCTTCCGCCGGGGAGGGGGGACCGGGCGGGGCCGGCGGTGTCGGCCGACTGCTGCACGGAGGTACCCCCTGGCGACAGGCTGCCAAGGCTGCGAATGACCTGCGCCGGAGTGCGGATCAGAGCGAGCGGACCCTTGAAGCCGGCCATAAAGGTGTCGCTCAGGGAGGGGCTGGGCTTACCAGTGTCTCCGTTTTGAAGTCCGTACTTGAGTCCTGGGAGGAGCGAATCTCCTCTGTGCGGAACGAGTGCGCGTACTTGGACGGGGCCCTTCTCAAGGTCGCCGAGGAGTTCCCGGGTGTAGACACCGGAGTCAAGAAGTCGATTGATTCCTCGTCTGCTGAGGTCGGTGGTGCGCGATGACATCTGACTTTCTGACATGGCAGGAGCTTCGGGATATCAGGCCGTCCGAGTTCGAAGAGGCGGCGGACGCCTGGCACCGTGTATCCGAGAGCTCTGCGGCTGATCGACAGACCGTCACAAGAGCCATGTCGATGAAACTCGTCGAAACTCAGGAGAGTGAGGCGGCTCGGAAGGCTGTGTCGCGCCTGCATCGCCTCAGCCGTAACTACGAATACCTGTCCACAGAGTGCGGGTTGGTGCGTACCGCCCTGAACGGACTTTCCGTGGAACTGGCTGAGGCGCAGCGAAAGCTGCGCCAATCCCTGGATGATGCGGCTGCGCTGGGAGTTACGGTCAACACCGACGGCTCAGTTACGTATCCATCTGCGGTCATCGGGTCCGGTGCGGGAGAGAAGCGTGCATCCGGCGGTACGGCGCAAGGGAGTTCCCGTGTGCCCGGAGAGCTGCCCGGTACCGGCGAGTACGGCAAGCCGCCTCAGATCGTTCCGCACGACCCTCAGGATGGCCGATTTCGGGGCGATCTTGAGTTGAATCCCCATGCCAGGGCAGCGCAGGACATTGCCGACCGTATTGCCCGCGCCGTTCGATCCGCTGCTGAAGTGGATGCTCGTTACGCCAAGACCTTGGGCAGGCTGAAGGCACCCAGTGGCTTGGAGGTCACGGAGCCCATGTTGGCGGACATGCGGCAGGACGTGAGCAAGGTGCGCGTTGCGGCTATGCGCTATCTCGCAGAAGCGATGCCCAAAGGTGCCGATCCTGCCCACAATCAGAAATGGTGGGAGGGGCTGGACGAGGAGCAGCGCAGGGAATATCTGGACACAGCGCCTGAGCTGATCGGAATGCTGGACGGTATCCCCGCTGTGGTCAGAGACGAAGCCAACCGAAGCTACCTGCCGATCCTCATGGAGGAGGTCGAGCGCCGTGGTGATGATCCCGGCATGCTCGAAGGGTTGCGGAAGATCGAGGAGCGGTTACTGGAGCCCAGTAAAGTTCCCATGTATCTGCTGGGAATCAGTGATGAGGGAAACGGTCGGGCCATCATCTCCTTTGGGAACCCGGACACTTCGCGTAACGTCTCCGCTTACGTGCCGGGGATGGATACGAAGCTGAATGGCGATTTCGCTGGCGGGACGGTGAAGCGCGCGCTTGACACCGCGATCGGCGCGCAGCGGTACAACAAGTCTACGGCCTCCATCGTCTGGCTCGGTTATGACGCTCCCCAGCATGTCGAGGTCCGGACGACGGCGAACGCAGAAAGAGGTGCACCGGCCTACAATCGATTTATGGAGGGAATCGCCGTGACCAACCAGCATGAGGATCCCCATGTGACGGCCATAGGTCACTCGTACGGTTCGCTCACTGTCGGGACAGCGGCCAAACAGTCGGGGGGAATCCCAGGGGTGGACGATATTATTCTGGTGGGCAGTCCGGGCGTCGGTGTTGACAGAGCCGCAGATCTCGGGGTTCCGTCCAGCCGCGTGTATGTGGGGGCGGCCGACAATGATTTTGTGACCAACATGCCTAAATTCCCTCAAGCTATCGCAAGTTTTGATAATTCGAATGAGAACTACTTCGGAACGGATCCCGCCAGTCGGGAGTTCGGTGCGCAGCGTTTTGCCGTAGACGACGGTCCGCATCCCTTTGGTGGCGATTTCACGGCTGCGCATTCTCAGTACTTCACGCCGGAGAAGGATAAGGTCTCTGCGGACAATATTGCCCGAATCGTATCGGGTGAGTACGGCATTAAGACAGAGAGGCATCGATGACGCAGGCGAGCCGCCGAGTCCGCAGCATGATTGTGACGGCTTTGGCCGGGACCGTGCTTGGTGGATGCGGCCTGGTGTCGGGCGACGACAGGCGGGAGGAGCCCAGAGTGGACTTCACGATGAAGGAAGCCGCAGAGAAGGCGGATGCCATGCTCGATGCCACCATGGCGGCGTACGTGCCGGAGATCGAGTGGACGTATGACCAGACCACGGTCGGGACTTGCGATCTGAGCCGTTACCGGACGGTCATGACGATTGTCTCCGAGGGGCGGCGCGGCAACTTTCTGGGTGTAACGGAGCGAGCCTGGAAGAAGAGCGGCTATGCGATCGTCTCGGTCAACGATGACAAGGAGCATCCGGCGATCTTCGCGCGGTCCGCCGAGGGGTTCTCCATCAGTGTGGTCTTCGGTGACCGCGGGCAGGCGTTTTTCGAAGTCGCGACTCCCTGTGCCCAGCAGTCCGAGGTGCCTGATCCGGCTGTACGGGCCCTTGGCCAGGACTACTCGAACAGTGAGGTGCCGTACCCCAATGTGCGGTCCGCCTTCTGGTCCGCGGGGGCGCCCGGGGAGCGGGCTGTGGGAGGGTAGCCGGTCGGCGTGCGTACCCCCTTCGGACGGGGTGTCAGGGCTCGTTGTGGTGGCGGGGGGTGTGGGGGGTTGTGCGGAGGTGGGCGCGGGTGCCCTGGGGGCCGAAGAGGATGAGGAGTTCTACCGTCGCGCCGTCCCTGCTGCTCAGCCAGTGGGGGATCGAGGTGTCGAACTCCGCCGCCTCGCCCGCCGAGAGCGTCAGGTCGCGGTCGCCGACGACCAGGCGGAGCCGGCCGTTGAGGACGTAGAGCCATTCGACGCCCTCATGGGTCTGCGGGGTCGGCTCCAGGGAGTCCGGGCGGGCCGGGATGATCATTTTGAAGGCTTGGGTGCCGCCGGGGCGGCGGGACAGCGGGACGAAGACCATGCCGTAGCGGTGGACCGGCTTCAGATGGATCCGGGGGTCACCGGTACGGGGCGCGCCGACCAGGTCGTCGAGGGGGACGTCGTAGGCGCGGGCCAGGGGGAGCAGCAGTTCCAGCGTCGCCCGGCGGCCACCGCTCTCCAGGCGGGACAGGGTGCTCTCGGAGACGCCGGTCGCCGTGGCCAGGTCGGCGAGGGTGATGCCGCGCGCCCGGCGCAGGGCGCGCAGCCGGGGGCCCACGGTGTCGAGGACGTCCGCCGTTTCGGGGTCCATCCGGTCATCTTGCCAGAACGGCAAGATTCCGTGCCGGACTGCGTGGGCCGGTCGAGAGTGGGCCGTACCCGATCCGAGGAGTCTTCGATGGGCAGTACCGATCCGGCCGCCTTCTGGGACGGCGTCTACGCCGACCGGCCCGCCGCCGCCGATCCCCGGCCGAATGTCCGGCTCGTCGAGCACGTCACGGGCCTGCCGCCCGGCGACGTACTCGATCTCGGCTGCGGCGAGGGCGGCGACGCGCTCTGGCTGGCCCGGCAGCGCTGGCGGGTGACCGCCGTCGATGTGTCGGAGGTGGCCGTACGGCGGCTCGCCGGGCTCGCCGGGGCCCACGGGCTCGACCGGCTGATCACCGCCGAGCGGCACGATCTGGCCGTGACCTTTCCGAGCGGGGCGTACGACCTGGTCTCCGCGCAGTTCTTCCAGACGCCGCTCGCGCTGGACCGGGCCGGGGTGCTGCGGACCGCCGCGTACGCGATCCGGCCCGGCGGGGTGCTGCTGGTCGTGGACCACGGGTCGGCCGCGCCCTGGTCGTGGAACCGGGACCCCGGGGTCCACTATCCGACGCCGGGCGAAGTCGCCGACGGGCTGGCACTGGACCCGGCGGAGTGGACCGTCGAACGGTCCGAGGTCCTCCGCCGGATCGCCACCGGACCCGGCGGGGAGACCGCCGAGGTGGCCGATCACGTACTCGCCGTACGGCGGGCCGTCTGATGCCGGGCCCCGCGACCGCCCGGCGCCGCCGGGACACCCCGCCGCCCCGGACCGGCGGTACCGAGACCGAGGTGCTCCGCGGGTTCCTCGACTATCTGCGCGACTCCGTCGCCGCGAAGGTCGAGGGCGCCCCCGAACCCGGGGTCCGTACCGCCTCGGTGCCGTCCGGGACGAATCTGCTCGGGCTGCTGAACCATCTCACCCATGTCGAGCGCGCCACCTTCCTCGGTGAGCGGGTCGAGGACTGGCCCGCGACCTTCCGGGCCGACCCCGGCGACGGCGCGGCCGAGGTCGTGGAGCGCTACCGGGCCGCCGTCGCGGCGGCGAACGAGGTGCTCGACGGCTGTACGGACCTTGCCGCGGCCGCACCCCGGTCCCGGCCGAACATGACGGCGCCCAGCCTCCGTTGGGCCCTGGTCCATCTGATCGAGGAGACCGGGCGGCACGCCGGGCACGCCGACATCCTCCGCGAGCTGTTGGACGGTACGACCGGGCGCTGACCGGCGGGTACCGGTTCCGCGCGGCGGGCGAAGTCGCGTGCGCGGTCCGCCCGTGGGTGGTTTGTTTCGCCGTTTCCCGAGCCCCCTGGTTGCCCTCCCGGCCGCCCTCCCGAGAAGTCCGTCACCGGGTGCGGGTCGGGGTCAGATGTGGACGCCCTCGCCGCGGAACGTGCGGCGGTAGGACGTCGGCGGGACTCCCAGCGCCGACTGGAGATGCGCTCGCATCGACTGGGCCGTACCGAAACCCGCGTCCCTGGCCACCTGGTCCATGGGGAGTTCGGTGGACTCCAGGAGTTGGCGGGCGCGTTCGACGCGCTGGGCGGTGAGCCACTGGCCGGGGCTGACGCCGACCTCCTCGCGGAACCGGCGGGTGAAGGTGCGGACGCTCATCGACTCGCGGTCCGCCAGGTCGCGGAGGCGGATCGGTTCGTGGAGGCGGGTCAGGGCCCAGGCGCGGGCCGCCGATGTGCCGTGGGCCCGGTCGTCGGGGACCGGGCGGTGGACGTACTGGGCCTGGCCGCCGTCCCGGTGCGGTGGGACGACGCTGCGGCGGGCCGTGTCGTTGGCGACGGCCGCGCCGTGGTCCCGGCGGACGATATGGACGCAGAGGTCGATGCCCGCGGCGACGCCCGCCGAGGTGAGGACGTCGCCGTCGTCCACGTACAGCACGTCCGGGTCCAGCCGCACCGAGGGGAAGAGGCGCCGGAAGTGGTCCGCCCACCACCAGTGCGTGGTGGCCGGGCGGCCGTCGAGGAGGCCCGCGGCGGCCAGGAAGAAGCTGCCGGTGCAGATGGACGCGATCCGGGTGCCCGGCCGGATCCGGGCGAAGACGTCCCGCAGTCCGGGCGGCAGCCGGCCGTCCTCGTAGACCTCCGACGGCTGGTACGCGGCCGGGACGATCACCGTGTCCGCGTGCTCCAACTCCTCCGGGCCCCGCTCGATATGGATGTCGAAGTCGCCGTTGGCCGGGACCCGGCCCGGTACGGGCGTACAGCTCACGACCTCGTACAGCGGCTCGCCGGACGGGCTGTGGGCCCGGCCGAAGATCCGGGGCGGAATGGACAGCTCGAACGGGATGACATCGGGCAGGGCGAGGACGACCACCCGGTGCCTGCCCGGCTTCGGGGTACCGGGCTTCGGGGTACCGGGCGCGCCCGGGGCCGCGTACGGGGTGGGCGTCGGCGTCGGGACATCCGTCATGGCCCGATCCTAGCGAATGCTGTCCTTCGGGCCACTCGATGCGCCGCCCCGGCGGCCGGAAGCTGGTGCCCGTGACCGATGTGACGCACAGACCCGCCCCGCCCCGTTCCCGCCGCAGGCCGCACCGCGCCTGGTCCGTGGCCGCCGTCACCTTTGTGACGATCATCGGCGCGGCCGGCTTCGCCTCCCTGCCCGGACTGCTGATCGACCCGCTGCACGAGGAATTCGACTGGTCGCGCGGCACCATCGGCTTCGCGGTCTCGGTCAATCTCGCGCTCTACGGGCTGACCGCGCCGTTCGCCGCCGCCCTGATGGACCGGTTCGGGATCCGCCGGGTCGTCGCCTTCGCCCTGACCGTGATCGCGGCCGGGTCGGCGCTCACCGTCACCATGACCGCCGCCTGGCAACTCGTCCTCTTCTGGGGCGTTCTGGTCGGCCTGGGCTCCGGCTCCATGGCCCTGGCCTTCGCCGCGACCGTCACCAACCGCTGGTTCGTCGCCCGGCGCGGACTCGTCACCGGCATCCTCACCGCCGCGGGCGCCTCCGGCCAGCTCGTCTTCCTGCCCCTGCTCTCCTGGCTGGTGGAGGAGCGGGGCTGGCGGCCGGCCGCGATCACCGTCGCGCTCTGCGCGCTCGCCGTCGTACCCCTGGTGTGGCTGCTGCTGCGGGACCACCCGGCGGACGTCGGCGTCTCCGCGTACGGCGCCGAACACTTCACGCCCAAGCCGCCGCCGGTGAAGGGCGCGGCCCGGCGGGCGATCACGGTCCTCTTCGACGCCGCCCGTACGGGGCCCTTCTGGCTGCTCGCCGGAACCTTCGCGATCTGCGGCGCCACCACCAACGGGCTGGTGAAGACCCACTTCGTACCCGCCGCCCACGACCACGGGATGGCGATCACGGCCGCCGCGTCGCTGCTCGCGGTGATCGGCGTCTTCGATGTCATCGGGACCGTCTGCTCCGGCTGGCTCACCGACCGGTACGAGGCCCGGCGGCTGCTCGCCGTCTACTACGCCCTGCGCGGTGTGAGTCTGATGTTTCTGCCGATGCTGCTGGGGCCGAGCGTCGAACCGCCGATGATCTTCTTCATCGTCTTCTACGGACTGGACTGGGTGGCCACCGTCCCGCCGACGATCGCGCTCTGCCGCGCGTACTACGGCGACGACAGCGCGATCGTGTTCGGCTGGGTACTGGCATCGCACCAGGTCGGCGCGGGAGTGGTGGCCTTCGCGGGCGGGCTGGCCCGGGACGCCTTCGGCTCGTACGACGTCGTCTGGTACGCCTCCGGGGCGCTCTGCGCGGTGGCGGCCCTGATGGCCCTCGTCTTCCGGCGCCACCGGCCGGACGAGCCGACGGCGGAGACGGCGGAAGCGGGGGAGCCGGAGCCCGGGGCGAAGGCGGTGGCGGAGGCCGCGAGGCCGGGCTCTGGATAAGACCCAGGGGCCTGGCGGCCCGGCGGCGCGGCGCCGCTCAGTCGGCCAGGACCTTCGCCACGAACGCGGCGAGATGGCCCGACATCCGGGCCACCTTCTCCTCGACCGTCAGGCTCTCCTCGTGCTGCCGGGTCCGCAGCTTCGGCTGCCGCTTGCCGCGGATATAGAGGGAACAGGCCAGATCGGCGCAGAAGTAGATACCGACCGTGCTGCCCTCCCGGCCGCGCGGGCCCGCGAGCGGCGCGACGAGCAGGGAGACCCCGGAGGAGGCATGGCCGGTCAGACAGATATTGCAGAGGCTCGACTTGAACGCGCTGTTGTTGCCGCTGCCCGGGACCCGCAGGCTCAGTCCGAGCGGAGCCGGGCCGTCCCGCCCCGGGAGCAGCTCGCCGGGGACGACGAGATAGGCGCGCTGGGGCGCGCCCGGGTCGATCCAGCCCAGGAAGTCGAGGTCCGCCCAGGGGGTGTCGCCGAACTCCACCGGCAGCCGGAGCCGCTTGGCCTCCCCCTTCGTACAGTTCACGAAGGACGAGCGGATCTGTTGATCGGTGAGCGGTTCCATAAGACCGACGATAGGCAGCCGGGGCGCCCGGGGCATCCCGATTTCCGGCGGGCCGTCCCCCGGCGGGCGGTCGGGCTGTGAGCAGCGGGTGCGGGAGGCCGCGTGACGGGGGCCGATCCGTGCGGCGTATCGTCCGGAGTGACGGGGCCGATCAAGGGCTCCCGGCGAACGAGGGGTCGTCGTCCTGTGCCCATCTGCCTGCTGGCCTCGGCTTCTTCGGCTTCTACGGGGTCTTCCAGTCCTTCGGCTTCGTCCCCGTACCCGCACCTCCGGCGCTATCTGCGCCCGGCGACCACGGGCTACGCCTCCGCCGTGGCCCAGCTCGCCGTAGTGGTCGTCGCCGGATCCCTCATGGCCGCCGGGGAGCAGGGCAGCCCGGGGCTCGCGGTGGTGCTGGCCCTGGCCGTCGTGGCCTACCTCCCCGTCGTCGCCCTGATCGGCGGGGCCCTGATCGCCCTGGCCTACGTACTGCCCGTACTCGCCTTCGCCGAGTGGGCCGCCGACCGCCGGGGCGGCTCCGTACCGGCCTGGCGTGCCGGGGCGGTGCTGGGGCTCGGGGCGCTCTACGCCGTACCGTTCGGCGTCGGGGACCCCTCCGGCTACCTGCTGGCCTGGGTGCTGGTCTGCCTCTCCGTCGTACTGCCGCTGGCCATCGCGGACCGGACGGACCGGGCGGACCGGGCCGGGCGCACGGCCGGGACCGGGCGGGCCGGACGACTTCGGCTCGCCCCCTGGGTCTGGGGCTTCGCCCTGTTCTGGCTGACCGGTGTCGTCATCGGCTGCGCGGCGCTCCTGGCGCCCTGAGCCGGGCCGCCGTTGGGCCCCGCCGCAGCACGGGGCGTGGGGCCCGGTCGGAAAAATGGCCGGAACCCGACCGCCCGCACTCCGGTACGACGGCGAGCCGCCCCCCGGGGCCGAACGCGGCCCCGTCCGCCCCGGGGCCCGGTGCTCACACGGCGGGGCCGGTGTTGGAGCCGGACCCCCGGACCGGTCCCGTCGAACCGGCGGCGCTGAGCTGCGCCGTAATAGAGGCGAGGTGATGAATCGCTCTCACGTACGATGCCCAGGCTGACGACAACGGGGTGGGGGCCGCCGGATGGCGCATGGTCACACCCTTGCGATGAATCCGGAGGAAACGTAATGAGTGTGTTCAAACGACCGCTGGGCCCGGGCCTGGCCGGAAAGGGTGTGAACGAGGTCTTCCCGGCCTCCGTCGACCCCGAATGGGAGCCCGGAACGGCTTCCGCCGACCCCGAATGGGAGCCCGGCAACCACGCGTCGTGAGCCACGACGACCGTAGTTGACGTACCGCCGCGCCCCGCGCGGTAAGGCAGAGAACCGGTGACCGGACGCGGCCGGCGCCGGATACTCAGCCGCTACGTCCCGCGGCCCGCCCGAGGCGGGGAGATGTTCCGGAAGACGCGCGGTGAAGGCGAACCCGCGCGCACGGGAGCACCACGCGGGAGAAGGCGGGAGAAGTACGAGTACGACCGCCCGGGCGCATCGCGCGACGGGCGAACCAGCGGTGAGGCAGCGCCCGTTCAGCGGCGCGCGACGGCCTTGGCGATCTTCGGAGCGTCCAGGGCGATCTCCCGCAGCATGCCCGAGATCGGGTTGGTGAAACCGGTGAAGTAGAGACCGGGCGCCTCCGCCGGACACCGGCCGCCCCGAACCCGTGGTCCGCCCCGGCCGTCCAGTACGCCGAGATGGCCCAGCATCTTCCCGAGCCCCCGCTCGTACCCCGTCGCCGCGATCACCGTGTCCGGCGTCAGCCGCGTACCGTCCGCGAGGACCACCGCGTCGCCGTCGAACGATTCCACCGCCGCCACGGGCCGCACCCTCCCCTTCTTCACCGCCCGCACCAGACCTATGTCCTGGACCGGGATCGCCCCCTGCCTCGCCCGGGTGTAGAGCCCCTCCGCCGGGCGCGGCAGCCCGTACGCGGACAGGTCGGGGACGGCGATCGCGGCCTGGAGCCGGGCCAGCCGGTCGACCAGGAACACCGGCAGCCGCCGGGCCGCGATCGCGGTCCGCTGCGACGGCCAGCCCAAGGTGGTGCGGCGGACGATGTGCGGGGGTATGCGGACCGCGAGCCGGACCCCGGCCGCGCCGCCGTCGGCCAGGTCCACCGCGATCTCGGCGCCCGTGTTGCCCACCCCGACGACCAGGACGTCCCGGTCCGCGTAGGGTGCCGGGTCGCGGTAGTCGCTCGCGTGGATCAGGTTGCCGGTGTACGAGGCGGCGCCCGGCCACTCCGGCAGCCGCGGGGTGTGGTTGTAGCCGGTCGCCACCACGACCGCGCGGCCGGTGAGCCGCCGTCCGCCGGTCGCGTGCAGCAGCCAGCCTGTCGGCTCCGCGCCCTTGCGCCCGCGTCTCCTGAAGAACTTCCCCGGTCTCGGTCCCGGGGCCCGGCCGCCGTCCGTCGGCGGCAGCGGCTCGACCCGGGTCACCTCGACGCCCGTCACCACTTCCAGCTCGTGGAAGTCGGCGTACTTCTCCAGATACCGGACCAGGTCGGCCCGGGCGACCCAGCGCCCGAAGGCCCGGGGCAGCGGCAGACCCGGCAGCGCCGAGAGCCGACGCGGGGTGTGCAGCCGCAGCCGGTCGTAGTGACCTCGCCAGGACGCCCCGACCGCCGGGGACTTCTCCAGCACCACGGCCCGTACGCCGTGCGCGCGCAGCGCCGCCGCCGTCGCCAGTCCGGCGGGGCCGCCCCCGATGACATAAACGGGCAGGTCCGCGGTGCGGTCGATGTCCATGATGCGTGAGCGTAATCGCGCGGTCACTTGATGGGTCTCAGTCAAGAAGGGAATCGATTGCGAATTGATCACGAGGGATCGGGGGTGTTCGTTTTCGTTCGGGTGCCTTCGCCTTGTGGCCGGGCCGGGCCGTGGTCGGGCTGCGCCGGGCCGCGTTGGGCCGCTTTCGGGTGGGCGTGGGGCGGGGCCCGGCGCTCAGGGCCAGAGGAGCGTACGGGTCCACCCGGGGGCCGGGCCCGTATAGCGGAGGCGGATATGGCGGCGGGCCGCGTCCCCCTGGAAGAACTCGGCCTCGTCCGGCGTCAGCACGTACCGCGTCCAGGTCGGGACCGGCGCTTCCGGGTCCGACTCGGCCCGCCGCCAGGCCGCCCGGCTCGCCTCGGCGAGGGTCGCCAGATCGGGCAGGGGGGCGCTCTGGCGGCCGGTGAGCGCCGCCGCGAGCGCGCCCGTCGACCGGGCGTGGAGATCCGCCAGGCTCTCCGTAGCGCCCAGGGCCGCCACCCGGCCCCGGATCCGGATCTGCCGCCCCAGCGCCGGCCAGTAGAAGCAGAGCGCCGCCTCGGGTCGGGCCGCGAGCTGCCGTCCCTTGGCGCTGGTGGAGTGCGTGGCGAAATGCCAGCCGCGTTCGTCGGCGTCGTGCAGCATCACGATCCGCACGTCCGGCGCGCTGTCGCCCTCGCCCGCCGTCGCCAGGGACATCGTGTGCGGCTCCGGCTGCCCCGCCGCTACGGCATCGGCGAACCAGCGGTGGAACAGCGGCAGCGGCGCGTCAGGCGCCGAGTCCGGGTCGAAGGAGGGCAGGGGGTGGTCCCAGACGCGCTGGGCGTGCAGCAGCGCGCGGAACTCCTCCTGGCCGGGGTCGTCGTGGGGCGCGGCGGGCGGGCTGGTCATACGGTGATCGTCCCAGACGGGACGGGCGGGCCGGGGCCTACCAGTCGCGGGCTTCCACCAGGTCCTCCATGTCCGCCGATGGGAAGCCGTACGCCTGCGCCACGAAGTAGAAGTCCGTGGCTATCTCGTCCCGCGCGACCGTCTCGATCTCGCTGTCCGCCGCCCAGAACTCCTCCTGGAGCGCGTTGAACCGCTCCGTCGCCTCCTCCGTCAGGGCGTAGAGCGCCGGGAGGTCGGCCGGGCGGTCCCGCTCGATCCGGACGCAGAGGTCCTGGAGGATCACGGCGCCCTTCTCGATCAGCCGCAGCGGGTAGTACCCGTCTCCGCGCAGGGCCTTCAGAAAGGTGTATTCGGCCACCTGCTCGTTGGTGATCGTCATCGTGTCGTCGTCCCCGCCCTCGCCGTGCGTGTGCCGTTCGGCCGGTCTCTGCCGTCCGTTCCGATGGTGCACCACGGCACTGACATCGGGCCCCGGCCGGGCCGCTTCCAGGGGGTCAGAGGTCGAGCGGGGTGAGCTGCCAGGCCCGGCGGCGCTGGGCGCGGAGCAGGCCGAGGGGGCTGTCGTCGGAGCCGTAGAGCCGGTCCGCGAGCCGGGTCAGGGTGTCGCAGCGGGCCAGCCAGACGCCCCGCAGACAGACGTCCGGGCCGTACGAGGCGAGCGCCGACGCCCGGACGGCCGCGGGCGCTCCGATCGAGATCGCGAGCCCGGCGATGTCCTCGGCCGGGTCGCCGAGCGCCGCGTCGGTCCAGTCCAGTACGCCGGTGATACCGCCGTCGTCGCCGGTCAGCAGATGCTCGCCCTTGAGGTCGTTGTGGAGGAGGACGGCCGAATCCGGCGCGGCGGGCGGCGGGGCGTCGGTCAGGCACCGGTGGACGAGCCCGGTGTCCAGGGCGTGGTCGGCCGCCAGCCGCCGGGCCGCGCCGAGCGCCCGTTCCGTCAGTTCGGCCGGGTCGCGGACGGGTTCGGACGGCAGGGCGGGGCCGGTTGTGGCGCCGGGGGTCGGGCCGGTGGCGTCCTCGGGGTCGTAGGAGCGCAGGGCCGCCAGCAGCCCGGAGAGATCCAGTTCGCCCGTGCCGGAGACCGGCCGTTCCTCGGCCGAGCGGCCCGGGAGCCGGGTGTCGACGGTGTACGAGAGCCCCGGCGCCCACTCGCCCGCCGCCAGGCTGCCGGGGACGGGGACCGGCAGCCGGGGGCGCAGGGCGTCCCGGAGGGCGATCTCCCGGCGCTGACGGGCGGTCACGTCCTCGTCGAGGGCCAGCCGGAGGACCCGGTCGTCGCCGATCAGCCACGTCGCGTGCTCGCTCCCTTCCGCGACCGGGCTGACCGGGGTGCCGTCGAGGGCGAGCAGGCGTCGTACGGCATCGGCGTCGAGGGCCGAGGGCTGGCGCATGAGGAGTCGTTCCCGGTCGGATCGTAGGCGGGGCGAGGGCGGTGCGGAGGTGGGGCGAGGGCGGGGCGGCGGTACCGAGCCTGCCTCCCGGTGCCCGGCCGCGCCAACGAATATCCACCGTTCCGTCACGTCCGGAGCGATCGCCCCGCTACCGCCACTGAGTCCAGCGCCGTTCCCACGGGGGGGTGATTGTCCGATCTCTCCGGGCGACGCCCGAAGAGTGTCGCCGATACCCCGGTGACCCCCCTGATCAGCCTGTAGGGCGGAGGTCCGTAACAGGACATTCCACACCTAACGAGAGAAGTCGATGTGATGAGAGCAGTTCTCGCGCGGCTGCGACAACGCTCCTGGACCACGGGCGTCGCCTGTGCCGTCCTGGCGGCGTCCGCGCCCGCGCTCGCGCTGGGGCCGGGTATGGCCTCGACGGCGCTCGCGGCACCGGCCCCGGAGGCGACGGTCACGTCGGCCGGGGCCGGTACGGACAAGGAGGGCGACCGGAAGGACGGCGCCCGCGGCGCGAAAGCGGCCGAGGGAGCCAAGGGCGCCAAGGGCGGCAAGGCCACCGGGAAGTCCGGGGCCCGCGCCCTCAAGCCCCTGAACCTGCACAGGACCCAGCAGCTCCGGGCGCCGCTGCCCAGCGGTCTCGGGCCCTGTATCCCGGGCACCCCGCCCTGTCCCGACCCGTACCCCCCGATCAACAACGGTCCCATCGCCGGCCGCGACAACAACATCAACATCTTCGCGGGCGGCAACTTCAACGTCCGCGAGCGGGCGGCGGAGGCCGAGGGCAAGGTCGTCGTTCTGGGGAACTTCGACCAGAACAAGGCCGCGGGCGGCAGCTCGATCTACAACATCGGCATCGTCGGTGTGGGATCGCGGGTCCCCCCGGACGACGGCACCGACTTCCTCACCACGGGCGGGAACGTCTCCGTCGCGGCGGGCCAGAGCCTGCTCGCCGACGGCGGCAACGTACGGTACGCGGGCACCCTCACCGGGACCGTCACCGGCACCCTCATCCAGGACCCGGACGCGGCCGACCCCTACGTCGCCCTGCGCGACGAGCTGACCAGCGCCAGCCAGTGCTACGCGCGGACCGAGGACGGCGCCAACCGCCCGGCCACCGGCACCGCAGTCAACGAGGGCGGCCAGACCACCTTCACCGGTGACGGCACCTCGGCGCTCCAGGTCTTCAACGTCAACTTCGACATGCAGACGACCTCCGGCGGACAGCAGGGGCTCGTCTTCAACAACATCCCGGCCAACGCCACCGTCCTGGTGAACGTGCTGGGCGCCAACCGCACCATCAACACCTACAGCGGCAGCCCCTTCGACACGGACCCGCTGAACCAGCTCCGTGAGCGGCTGCTGTGGAACTTCCCCGACGCCGCCACGGTCGGCCTGCGGGGCACCGGCCAGTTCCAGGGCAGTGTCCTGATCGGCAACCAGTCGTCGAACACGACCGTCACCCTGCCGGGAACCAACGGCCGGTTCTTCTCCACCGGCAACATCACCCACACCAGTGTCGTGGGTGCCGGTGGTGGCCAGGAGTTCCACGCGTACCCCTTCGAGGGCGATCTGCCCGACTGCTCCGTCGTGGTCCCGACCGCGCCGGTGACGGTCGTGAAGGAGGACGCGACGACGGGCGCGCCGCTGGCCGGCGCGACCTTCCAGCTGTGGGAGGAGACCAACGGCGTCGCCGGTCTCCAGACCACCGGCGCCTCGCCCGACTCGCAGATCGGCTCCCCGTGCGTGACCGGGGCGAACGGGCAGTGCTCCCAGACCGTCCAGCCCGGTACGTACTACTGGCAGGAGACGGCGGCCCCGCCCGGGTACGACCTCCCGGCGGATCCGGTCTTCCCGGTCGTACTGACCGCCGACGACGTCCCGGCGGGTGTCACCGTCACCGCCGACAACAGCCGGACCCCGGTCACGGGTGAGATCTCGGTCGAGAAGACCGACTCCGAGACCGGCGAGCCGCTGCCCGGCGCGATCTTCGAGCTGTGGCACGAGACGAACGGTGTGCCCGGTCTCCAGACCACGGGCGCCAACCCGGACGCCCAGCAGCTCCCGGACTGCACCACGGACATCTCCGGCGAGTGCGCCAGGATCGTGCCCACGGGTACGTACTACTGGGTCGAGGTCTCGGCCCCGCCCGGGTACGACCTGCCCGCCGTCACGGTCTTCCCGCTCACCCTCACCGAGGAGAACGCGGCGCAGGGCGTGAGCGTCACCGTCGAGAACACCCAGACCCCGGTACCGCCGGGCGAGGCGCCGGTGACCGTGACCAAGGTGGACTCGGAGACGGGCGCGCCGCTGGCGGGCGCCGTCTTCCAGTTCTGGCAGGAGACCAACGGCGTCGCCGGACTCCAGACGTCCGGTGCCACGCCCGACACCCTCGTCCCGCCGGACTGCACGACCGACGCCCAGGGTCACTGCACCCGGGACGTGGTCGCCGGAACGTACTACTGGCGCGAGATCACCCCGCCGCCCGGCTACCAGCTCCCGGCCAACCCGGTCTCCACCCTCACCCTCACCGAGGGCGACATCCCCGACGGGGTGTCGGTGACGGCGGAGAACGTGGCGATCCCGGAGCCCCCGGTCACCGGTGACGTCACGGTCGTCAAGGAGGACGCCGCGACCGGCGCCCTGCTGGCGGGCGCGGTGTTCCAGCTCTGGGCCGAGACCAACGGGATGCCCGGTCTCCAGACCACGGGCGCCAACCCGGACCTCACCATCGGTGCCCCCTGCACGACGGGTGCCGACGGCGAATGCGTCCGTACCGTCGAGACCGGCCAGTACTACTGGCAGGAGACGGCCGCCCCGCCCGGCTACGACCTCCCGGCGAACCCGGTCTTCGGGCCGCTGGTGCTGACCGAGGAGAACGCGGCCGACGGCGTCACGGTCACCGCCGAGAACACGGCGACCGCGCCGGTCACCGGCGATGTCTCCATCGTCAAGGAGGACTCGGTGACGGGCGCCCCGCTCGCGGGCGCGGTGTTCCAGCTGTGGGAGGAGACCAACGGCGTACCCGGTCTCCAGACCACCGGCATCAATCCGGACACCACGATCGGCGCCCCGTGCACCACGCCCGCGAACGGGACGTGCACGGAGACCGTGGAGATCGGCCAGTACTACTGGCAGGAGACGCAGGCCCCGCCCGGGTACCAGCTCCCGATGAACCCGGTCTACCCGATCACCCTGACGGCCGAGAACGCCGACCAGGGTGTGAGCATCACCGCCGAGAACACGGCGATCCCGCCGGTCACCGGCGATGTCACCGTGGTCAAGGAGGACTCGGTGACGGGCGCCCTGCTCGCGGGCGCGGTGTTCCAGCTGTGGGAGGAGACCAACGGGATCCCCGGTCTCCAGATCGGCGGCGCCGACCCCGACACCACCGTCGGCTCCCCGTGCACCACGGGCGTCGCCGGTGAGTGCACCGCCACCGTCGAGGTCGGCCAGTACTACTGGCAGGAGACGGCGGCCCCGCCCGGGTACGACCTTCCGGCGAACCCGGTCTTCCCGGTCACCCTGACGGAGGAGAACGCTCCGCAGGGCGTCACCGTGACGGCCGAGAACACCAGGACGCCGCCGGGTGAGGCGCCGATCACGGTGATCAAGGTCGATGAGGAGTCGGGTGACCCGTTGGCGGGTGCGGTGTTCGAGCTGTGGGAGGAGACCAACGGTGTTGCCGGTCTTCAGACCACGGGGATGAACCCGGACACGCTGTTGCCGCCTTCCTGCACCACCGCCGTCAATGGCCGGTGCAGCCGGGATGTGGTTCCGGGGACGTACTACTGGCGTGAGACCCAGGCCCCGGCGGGTTACGACCTGCCGGCGAACCCGGTGTTCCCGATCATCCTGACCGAGAACGAGATTCCGGGCGGCGTCACCGTCACCGCCGAGAACACGGCGACCCCGGCGGTCACCGGCGACGTCTCGGTCGTCAAGGAGGACTCGGAGACGGGTGCTCCGCTGGCCGGAGCGGTATTCGAACTCTGGCAGGAGACCAACGGGATTCCCGGTCTCCAGACCACGGGCGCCGACCCGGACACCTCGATCGGCACTCCCTGCACCACCCCCGCGAACGGGACGTGCACGGAGACCGTCGAGGTCGGCCAGTACTACTGGCTGGAGACCCAGGCCCCCGCGGGCTACGACCTTCCGGCGAACCCGGTCTTCCCGGTGACGCTGACGGAGGAGAACGCTCCGCAGGGTGTGACGGTCACGGCCGAGAACACCAGGACGCCGCCGGGTGAGGCGCCGATCACGGTGATCAAGGTCGATGAGGAGTCGGGTGACCCGTTGGCGGGTGCGGTGTTCGAGCTGTGGGAGGAGACCAACGGTGTTGCCGGTCTTCAGACCACGGGGATGAACCCGGACACGCTGTTGCCGCCTTCCTGCACCACCGCCGTGAACGGCCGGTGCAGCCGGGATGTGGTTCCGGGGACGTACTACTGGCGTGAGACCCAGGCCCCGGCGGGCTATGACCTGCCCGCGAACCCGGTGTTCCCGATCATCCTGACCGAGAACGAGATCCCGGGCGGCGTCACCGTCACCGCCGAGAACACCCGGACGGCCCCCGTCCGCGGTGATGTCTCCGTCGTCAAGGAGGACTCGGAGACCGGCGAACCGCTGGCCGGCGCGGTGTTCCAGCTGTGGAAGGAGACCAACGGAATCCCCGGTCTCCAGACCATCGGCATCAACCCGGACACCACCATCGGCGCCCCGTGCACCACGCCCGCCAACGGGACCTGCACGGAGACCGTCGAGGTCGGCCAGTACTACTGGCAGGAGACGCAGGCGCCGTCGGGGTACGACCTCCCGGCGAACCCGGTCTTCCCGATCACCCTGACGGAGCAGAACGCTCCGCAGGGCGTGACCGTCACCGCCGAGAACACCAGGACCGCGACCCCGCCCACCGGCGAGATCGAGGTCCACAAGACCGACGCCAAGAACGGCAAGGACCTGGAAGGCGCCGTATTCGAGCTGTGGGAGGAGACCAACGGCGTCGCCGGTCTCCAGACCAGGGCCACGAACGGCACCCCCGCCGACACCCGGATCGGCCAGGGCTGCGCCACCGACGTCGAGGGCAGCTGTGTCTTCGACGAGTTGGAGCTCGGTACGTACTACCTGCTGGAGACCGACGTACCCGAGGGCTACGTCCTTCCGGCGAACCCGGTGAAGGGCCCCTTCACCATCACGGCGGACAACGCCGACCAGCCCGTCCTCGTCGAGGTCGCCAACAAGCGCGGCGAGCCCGGCAAGGGCAAGGGCGGCAAGGGCAAGAAGTGACAACCGCATAGCGGGACGGCGTACGGCCCGGCCACCGGCCGGAGCCGTACGCCACCCGCCCTGATCGGAGACGCGGACGCGCCGGACACCACCGGCCGTCCGCGTCTTCGTTCGTCATCAACAGGCGTCGCCGGTCTTCGTTTGTCGTACTTTCCGCGCCACGCGTCCTTCACGGCACCGTTCTTCACCTTTTCGGACCGCCTCCCGGGCGAGCCCCGGCCACCGCTGATAACTGTGGTCTGGGGACACAGGGGGGACACCACGAGGACGGAGCGCCGCATGCGACGCAACCAGATACGGCAGCAGCCCGGTCGGCCGGACGGCCCGCACCCGGACACCTCCGGGCAGACCACCGCGACGACCGGCGGAGCGGCGGCCCGCCGGGGCGCCCGGGGCCGGGCGCCGGCCGGTACGGGCGCCGCCGCGATCGCCGTCGCCGCCCTGCTGGCGGGCGCGGTCGCCCCCGCCGCCGCGGCCACCGGCCCCGGCACCGCCGGTGCCCGCGCGGCCGAATGCACCGCTGGTACGGGGCCGTACCAGCGGGCCCTGGAGGAGTATCTGAAGCGGCCCGTGGACGGCGCCCAGTCCGCCGAGGACTGCGCGGCCATCCGCGGCTTCCAGACCGCCAACGGCATCGACCCGGCGGACGGCTACGCCGATCTGGAGACGTACCGCACGATGGTCGCCGTCAAGGCCCGCGCCAATCCGAACGCAGCGGGCAAGTGCCCCGTCCGCGCCTACCGGGTCACCTGCGTCGACCTCGACCGGCAGCTCCTGTGGGTGCAGAAGAACAAGAAGGTCGTCTTCGACCCGGTACCGATAAGGACCGGCCGGGACTCCGAGGAGACCCGGCTCGGCTGGCACACCATCTACTGGCGCAGCCGCGACCACGTCTCCACCATCTACGACGACGCGCCCATGCCGTACGCCCAGTTCTTCGACGGCGGCCAGGCGCTCCACGGCCGGCTCGGCAATCTCTACGACGGCGGCGGCTCGGCGGGCTGCGTCAACCTGCGGCTGGCGGACGCGGCCGGACTGTGGGACCTGCTGGCCGTCGACGACTCCCTGTACATCTGGGGTACGAAGCCGGGCACCGCGGGCTGACGGGCGGCCGGTCCGGGAGGGGGGGGCTCCGGCGCCGAGCGCGCCGGGGCCGGGCAGGCCGGGGCAACGGGGGAAGCGGGGGAACGCGGGGAGCGGTGGGGAAACCCCGTGGGGATACCGGCGGTGAACGGGTGCCGGTGGGCGGGGGACGCGGGCGAAGACGCGGGCCGCGCGGGGATGAGGAAGAGGTGTGGGGGGTGGGCCGTACGGGTGACGGGATGACGGGGCGGCGGGGTGACAGGCGACGGCGCGCCGTCGGCCGCCGTACGCCGGGCCGTCGCTACTTCAGCGGCTTCTTGCCCGTGATACCCAGATGTACCAGCAGCGCCAGGTTCGGCCGCAGCTCGGCCTGCTTCACACCCCAGGTGGTGAAGCCCTTCTGATGCGACGCCACCGCCGCCAGCATGACCACGAGGGAGCCCGCGACCGCCGCCGGACTGACGTCCTTGTCGATCCGGCCCTTCGCCTGAAGCTCCTTCACGGCCTCCGTGAGGGAGTTCGTGACCGAGTTCAGGATCTTCATACGGATCTTGTAGAACCGCTTGTCGCCCTCGGCGGCACCCAGGTCCACGACCCGCAGAATCGCGTCGTTGCGGCGCCAGAAGTCGAGGAAGCCGTCGACCAGTTCCTCCGCCGACTGCCAGGCGGCCTTCCCGGTCCAGGAGCGGCCCGCGACCAGTCCGGTCAGGGCGGCGCCCTCCTTGGCCATCTCCTCCGCGATCTCCAGTACGGCGCCCTCGACATCGGGGAAGTACTGGTAGAAGGTCGCGGGGGAGGTGCCCGCCTTCCGGGCGACGTCGATCACCTTGACGTCCCGGTACGGCGACGAGCTGAGCATCTCGCCGAGGCAGTCCAGCAGCTTCTGCCGCGTCGCCTGGCCGCGTCGTCCGGCCACTCGGCCGTCGACAGTGCGTACTTGTCCTGTCATGCCGTCAGCTTACCGAGGGGTGATCAGCGCGCGATTCGGCCGACTGCAAATGGGGTGCCCGGCCTGCCGGGAGCGCCCCGAAGGCCCCTTCCGTACCCCTTCCGTATCCCCTCCGTCGCCCGCCGGGACCCCTGTGGGCTCATTCGTTCGATTCCGAAAGGCGCAGGTGGGCCACTGTTCCGCCGGGGCGGCTCACCCCCTTGCCCCATTTCTGCGTCAAGGATCGTGGAACCCGTCACTCCGCCCGGCCGTCCGAGAGCCGTCGCGGAGCCGTCCGAGCACCGTCCGGGCGCCGTACGGGAACCGCCGGGGAAGCCGCCCGGGGCCCGCCCCGAGCGCCCGGCGGACCCGTTCCGGCCAGGACGAATCGTCGTACTCACCGACAATCGGGATGCGAAGCGGCGGAGCGGGGTACGACATCGGCGGTAGCGGCCGGAACGAGGAAGGGTGCGGAAATGCGGGAAGCGACGGCTCCGGCCTGTCCGACCTGCCCGGATCCGGGTGAGACACCCCGATCCGCCCCCGGGTTCGCCACCGTCGCCTCCGGCAGGAAGAATCGGCGGTGCGCGACCGCAGCGGGGCTCGGCGGTGGAACGCCGCACAGGGCCGGGAAGGACGGGCCCGCAGGAGCCGGGGCCCGTACGGGGAGGTGGCAGGGATGGAGCAGCTGACGCAGCACGACCCGAGACGGATCGGTCCGTTCGAGGTGCTGGGCCGGCTCGGCGCAGGCGGTATGGGGCTCGTCTATCTCGCCCGGTCGGCGTCCGGCCGCCGGGTGGCGATCAAGACCGTCCGTACCGAACTCGCCGAGGACCAGCTCTTCCGGGTCCGCTTCACCCGCGAGGTCGAGGCCGCCCGCGCCGTCAGCGGCTTCTACACCGCCGCCGTCGTCGACGCCGACCCCAGGGCCGCCGTGCCGTGGCTCGCCACCGCCTACGTACCGGCGCCGTCGCTGGAAGAGATAGTGAACGAGTGCGGTCCGCTGCCCGCCAGGGCCGTCCGCTGGCTCGCGGCGGGCATCGCGGAGGCCCTCCAGTCCATCCACGGCGCCGGGCTCGTCCACCGCGACCTCAAGCCCTCCAACGTCCTCGTCGTCGAGGACGGGCCCCGGGTGATCGACTTCGGGATCGCGTCCGGGGTCTCCAACACCCGGCTCACCATGACCAACGTCGCCGTCGGCACCCCCGCCTACATGTCGCCCGAGCAGGCCCGCGACTCCCGCAGCGTCACCGGCGCCAGCGATGTCTTCTCCCTCGGCTCCACCCTCGTCTTCGCCGCCACCGGACACGCCCCCTTCCACGGCGCCAACCCGGTCGAAACCGTCTTCATGCTGCTCCGCGAAGGACCCGACCTCGAAGGGCTGCCGGCCGAACTGCGCCCCCTGATCGAGTCCTGCATGGGGATGGACGCGGCGGGCCGCCCCTCCCCCGAGGACCTCCAGGCCCAGCTCGCCCCGCATCTCTTCGCCTCCGGCGGCGACGACAGCGGAACCGCTTCCGCCTGGCTGCCCGGCCGGTCCGTCGCCATGATCGAGGCACGCCGCGGAGTGGGCCGTACGGTGGCCCCCGCGGCACCCGCCGCCGCCCCGCACCCCGCAGCCCCGCCCGGGCCGCCCCTCGCGCCGCCGGACGCCCACCCGGCCGCCGTACCCGCCCACCAGGGCCCGGCGCTGCCGCCGCCGCCCGCGCGCCCGCCCCGGCGCGACCCGGGATGGGCCCGGGGCAACAGCGCCGCCGACCCGCGTACCGGGGCCGTCGCCCCGGCCGCCGCCGGAGCCTCCGTCCAGCTCCCCGGCGTCGCCGCCCCCATCGGCCCCGGGCTGCGGATCGCCGACGCCCGAGGACCGCTGCCCGGCTCACCGCCCGGTACCGGCTGGGTCCGCCCGCCCGGCGACCGGACCAACGGCCTGCCCGCCCCCGGGCCCGCCGCCTCCGCTTCCGTACCGGCGGCCCCCGCCCGGCCGCCCACCCCCTCGTCGCCCTCACTGCTGCCCGACGGCACGGGCCGCTGGCGGCCCTGGCGGTTCCGGATGTCCAACGACGTCTGGGGCACGCCCGTCGTCGCGGGCGGACTCCTCTACGTCACCTCCTTCGAGGTCCACGCCCTCGACACCGGCACCGGCCGCCGCCAGTTCAAGACCCGCGACGTCGCCTGGTCCATGACCCTCGACGGCGGCCGCATCCACGCCTCCGACGGACCGACCCTCTACGCCCTCGACGCCGCCGACGGCCGCGAACGGTGGCGGCTCTCCACCGAATCCTGGGTCTACTCCCTCCAGGCCGACCGGGGCACCGTCCTCACCGGCACCCGGGGCGGCGGCGTCCAGGCATGGGAGGCGGCCACCGGCAACCGGCTCTGGGAACTGGTCGGCGCCCAGTCCGAATTCGAGACCGCCCAGGCCGGGCCGGTGATCTCCGGCGACACCGTGTACGTCTGGAAGGAAGCCAGACTGCGGGCCCTGGAAGCCAGGACCGGCAACGAACGCTGGTCGTACCCCGTCGGCGACGCGGCCTCCTGCGGCAACGTCCCCGTCCGGGTCCACCCCGCGCCCGACGGCTTCGTCTACGTCTCCGCCGGAACCCGGGTCATCGCCCTCGACATCGCCACCGGACGGGTCCGCTGGCACTTCGAATCCCCTGCGGTCTTCCTCTCCCCGCCCGCCTTCGCGCCCGGACCCGCCGTCGCGGGCGGCGGCGTCTACCTCGCCGACTACCTCGGCACGGTCTACGCCCTCGACGCCACCACCGGCAAGGACCGCTGGCGGATCGCCACCGAAGCCCGGCAGTCCGTCGAACCCGTCCTCGTCAGCGCCGGCAACGTCCATGTCGGCAGCGGCTCCGCGCTCTACACCCTCGACGCGGTCGCCGGTACCCCGCTGTGGCGCTTCGCCGCGGGCGGCGAGGTCGTCGGCGCCCCCGTCGCCGCCGACGGCCGGGTCCACTTCGGCTCGGCCGACCATGTGCTCTACACCCTCGACGCGACGGGCGGCCAACTCCGCTGGAAGCTCGCCACGGGCGGCGAGATCACCGGCTCACCGGTGGTCCGCGACGGAGTGGTCTACGCCTGCAGCAAGGACCGCTGCGTGTACGCGCTGGACGCGACGAAGGGGACGGCGACGGGGCGTCGCTGACGCGGGGTGCGCCCGCGCCCGTTCCCGGCTGCCGGGTCCGCCCGGCGGCCTGATGCTGTCGGCGGCCTGCGGACCGTGGCTGGCTCGTCTCGCAGTTCCCCGAGCCCCTGAATACCCGGGCCGCGCCCGGCAGCCTGATCTTGTCGGCGGTCTGCACCACCGTCGTGGCTGTTCGCGCAGTTCCTCCCCCTATGCCTTCGGCAATGGGGGGACCCCCAACCTATGCCTCGGCGATGGGGGGACCCCCAGCGCCTTGGCCCTCCACGGCGTCGCCGAAAGATCCGGGCTCCGCCCGGCGACCTGATGTTGTTCGCGGCCCGCGGACCGCCTGTGGCTTGTCGCGCAGTTCCCCGCGCCCCTAAATGCTCTCCCCAGCGCCGCCCCTGAAAGGGTTTCCAGTCTTGGAGGGCCCGTCTCTTGGAAGGAGCGGTCAGGAGGGCAACCTAGGGGCGCGGGGAACTGCGCGACAAGCCACGATGGTGGCGCGGGCCGCGAACAACATCAGGTCGCCGGGCGGGACCCGGGTTGTGGGCCTCACCCGGAGGGCCGAGGCGCTGGGGGTCCCCCCATCGCCGAAGGCATAGGGGGCGGAACTGCGCGACAAGCCACATGCGGTCCGCAGGTCGCGAACGACATCAGGTCGCATGGCGAGACCCGGGTAAATCGGAGCGGCGCGGCTGGCAAGCTGGGGGCTGCCCCGGCATCCGGGGGCATTTCGAGAGGCGGGGACGATGACCAGCAGCACCGGCGCCGGGCTTCGGCGGTTGCTCGACGCGGCGGTAGGGCGCGGGGAGGTGACCGGGGCCGTCGGGCTCGTCGACCGGCCCGGGGGGACGGAAGTGGCCGCCGCCGGGAGCCGGACCCTCGGCGGGCCCGCCGACGTCACCCCCGAGACCGTTTTCCGGATCGCCTCGATCACCAAGATCGTGACCGCCGCCGCCGTCATGCTGCTGGTGGACGACGGGCGGCTGACTCTCGACGCGCCGGTCGCGCCGTGGCTGCCGGAGCTGGCCGAACCCCGGGTCGTACGGACCCCGGACGCGCCCGTGGACGATCTCGTACCGGCGAATCGGGCCATCACCGTGCGGGATCTGCTGAACTCGACCGCCGGATACGGCTATCCGGACGATTTCTCGCTGCCCGCCGCCCGCGCGCTCGCCGGTGGGCTGCGGCAGAGCCCGCCGGAGCCCGAGGGTGTGCCGGGGCCGGACGAGTGGCTGGCCGATCTGGCCCGGATCCCGTTGCTGGCCCAGCCGGGGGAGCGGTTCCTCTACAACACGACCTCCGACGTCCTGGGTGTACTGATCGGCCGGGCGGCCGGGGTGCCGACGGCGGATTTCCTGGCCGGGCGGCTGTTCGGGCCGCTGGGCATGGCGGATACCGGTTTCAGCGTCCCGCCGGGCCGTGCGGACCGGCTCACCGGGCTCTACCGCCGCAAGAGCGACGGCGGTCTGCTGCTCTGGGACGCCCCGGACGGCATGTGGAGCCGGGAGCCGGAGTTCGCGTCCGGCGCGGGCGGCCTGGTGTCCACGGCCGGTGATCTGCTGGCCTTTCTGCGGATGCTGCGCGCCGACGGCACGGCCCCCGACGGCCGCCGGATCCTCGCCGCCGACTCCGTACGGCAGATGTGTACGGATCAGCTGACTCCGGCCCAGCGGGCGTCCGGGGCGGCTTTCCTGGACGGCCAGAGCTGGGGTTTCGGCGGCTCGGTCGACATCGCGCCCACCGAGCCGTGGCAGGTGCCGGGCCGCTACGGCTGGATCGGCGGTACGGGCGCGTCGGCGCATCTCGTCCCGGCGACGGGAGTCGTCTCGATCCTGCTTACTACTACCGCCCTGTCGGGCCCCGAGGCGCCGCCGCTGATGCGGGAGTTCTGGCGGTACGCGGCATAGTCCCGTACCCCGGCGTTACGACGCCGGGGTACGGGGCCCCGAGGCTCGTCGTGAGGTCAGCGCAGGACGACCGGGATCTCCTGCCAGCCGTACGCGATGAACGACGGCACCTGCCGCAGCTCCGCCGGGTCCACCGCGAGCCGCATGTCCGGGAAGCGTTCGAAGAGGCGGGGGAGGGCCGTCAGGGCCTCCACCTTCGCCAGGGGGGCGCCGATGCAGCGGTGGACGCCGATGCCGAACGAGAGGTGGTCGTCGGCGCCGCGCGCCGGGTCGAACTCGGCCGCGTCGTCGCCGTAGTGCCCCGGGTCGTACGACGCCGCCGCGTACGTCGTCAGGATCGCGTCGCCCGCCGGGACGGTGACGCCCGCGATATCGATGTCGGAGACCGCGAACCGCAGCGGCAGGCTGGCGATCGACGGATAGACCCGCAGCACCTCGTCGACCACCGCCTCCCAGCCGATCTCACCGGCCCGGACCGCCGCCAGCTGCTCGGGGTGGCGCAGCAGGCCGACCACCGTGTTCCCGATCAGGTTGACGGTGGTTTCGAAGCCCGCGCCGATCACCAGCAGCAGGGTGTAGATCAGCTCTTCGTCGCTGAGCCGGTCGCCGTCCTCGTCGTGGACCCGGATCAGCTCGGTGGTCATGTCGTCGCCGGGGTGCTCGGCCTTGTAGGCGATCAGGGCCGGGAGGACCGTACCGATCTGCCGCTGGACCGAGGCCGCGTGCTCGGGGCTGGTGTCCGAGGTGTCGATGATCGCCGTGACCAGCCGCCGTACGTCCGGCACCAGATGGTCGGGCACGCCGAACAGTTCGCAGATGATCCGCATCGGGACCGGGTTGGCGTACGTGCCGCGCAGGTCGACCGGGCCGCCGCTCGCCGCCGTCTCCTCCAGCGCGCCCAGCAGTTCCTCCGTGACGGCCTCCACCCGGGGCCGCATGGCCTCGGTCCTGCGGGCGGTGAAGCTGGGGGCGACCAGTTTCCGCAGCCGGGTGTGGTCCGTTCCGTAGGTCGACAGCATGTTGATCACCCCGACCCAGCCGAGGATCCACGCCCACGACGGGTTCGCCGGGACCTCGGCGAACCGGGACCAGTGCTTACGGGGGTCCTTGCTGACCCGGGGATCGAGGATGAGCGTTCTGAGGACGTCGTACGTCGTCGGCGCCCAGGCCGGGATGCCGCCCGGCAGTTCGACGGGGACGAGCGGCCCGAGGGCGCGCAGCCGGGCGCTCTCGGCCCGGATGTCGGCGCCGAAGGGGTCGATGGCGACGGGGAGCGGTTCGGCCGGGCTCTCGGGCCCGGTCTCGGTCGCGGTCATCCGCTGACTCCTGACTGGTGGTGATCGTCGGTGGGTGGTTCCGGCCCCGGCACCGACCCGGGACCGGCCCCGGAACCGGCTTCGGCCTCCGCCTCGGTGGAGCCGGGGGTTCAGGGCTGTTCGGATCCCGGCACCCGGGCGCGGGTGATCCGCAGGGTGCGTTCCTGCTCGATATCGGGGAGCAGGGGGGTGAAGCGGACCGGCAGGGCCGTGAGGGAGCGGTGGAAGGGGCCGGGCCGCCAGGTGAGACGGTCCCGGGGGAGCTGGGGCGAGAGGTCCGGGAGCCACTGGGTCAGCCGCTCGATCGCCTCGGTGGCGATCAGCAGCGTGTGCTGTTTCACGGGGCAGGAGTGTTCGCCCGCCCCCCAGGACAGATGGGAGGCGTCATGGGGGTGGTGGCCGCCTTCGTCCCGTTCGGCGAAGTGGGCCAGCGCGCCGTAGGAGACGACGACGGGTACGGCCGCTCGTACCCATACCCCGTGGAAGCTCAGCGACTCCCGGGCGTAGTGGACGCCGTAGTTGTCGAGCGGGGTCTCGTACCGCAGCACCTCCATGACCGCGTCCATCACGGGCCGGGAACCGCTGGTGAGGGTGTGGTAGTAGGCGGGGTTGCCGAGGATCCGGGAGAGCGCGTTGGAGACCAGGTTGGACGTCGGCTCGTGGCCCGCGCCCAGCGACAGGAAGACCTGCCAGGTCACCTCGTCGGGGCTGAGCCCCAGCGGATGGTCCAGCAGCCAGCTGGTGAGGTCGTCGCCGCGTTCGGCGGTCTTGGCGGCGATCAGGTCGAGGACGTACTGCCCGTACTCGGCCTCGCCCTCCAGGGACCGTTCGCCGCCCTCCATGAGCTTGCCGAGGGACTCGTGGAGCCGGTCGCTCGCGCTCTCCGGCAGGCCGAAGAGATCGTTGAAGATCAGCGACATCAGGGGGCGGGCGAACTCGGTCACCAGGTCGGCCCGGCCCGCCGGACCGACCCTTGACACGAGTACATCGACGGCGTGATGGACCCGTTCGCGTAGATCGTGCGGCTCGACCAGGTCGAACGCGTCGAGCAGGGTCCGCCGGTAGCGGATATGCGTGGCCCCGTCGGCGAAGAGGGTGTTGGGCCGCCAGCGGAGCATGCCGAGGATCGGGGAGTCCTCGGAGACCGTGGCTTCCCAGGGGCGCGGATCGCGGGACCAGGTCTCGTGGTCGTGCAGCAGATCGAGCGCCGCCCGGCGGTCGGTGACGACGTACGCGAGGATGCCGGGGAAGAGTTCGGCCCAGCCGACCGGGCCCTGGGCGCGCAGCGCCTCGTAATAGGAGTGCGGGTCTTCGGCGAAGCCGTCCTCCCAGAGCCGGATGGGCGCCTGCCGGGCGAAGGCGTCGGAGGGCGCGGGGTACGAGGGCGACGCAGGGAACGGGGGAGGGGTCGAGGGGGAGTTCACCGGGGCTGGATCTCCGTCCACGGAGGGCTGGCGGTACGGGCGTTCGGGTTCTGCTGTGACGTTTCGAGCTGCTGTGACGCGGGTCCGTCCGGCGCGCCCGGCGGTTCGGGCGGCGGCGATCCGGGTCCGGCGGGATCGGGCAGCGGGGGTGCCAGCGTGAGCAGATGCTCGACCAGGGCCAGCAGCGCGTCGATGGAGGAGTTGCGGTCCCGGGCGTCGCAGAGCACCATCGGCGTCGCGGGTTCCAGATCGAGCGATCTGCGCAGCTGCTCCTCGGTGTAACCGCGGGCGTCGGGGAAGGTGTTGAGCGCCACGGCGTACGGCAGTCCGCTCTCCTCCACCATGCCGAGCACCTCGAACGAGGCGTCGATCCGGCGGGTGTCGACCAGGACGAGCGCGCCCAGCGCCCCGTAGGCGATATCCGCCCACAGGGCCCGGAACCGTTCCTGGCCGGGGGTGCCGAAGAGATAGAGCACGATGCCGCCGTTGAGCGAGATCCGTCCGAAGTCGATGGCGACGGTCGTGGTCGTCTTGTCGCGGACGCCCGCGAGGTCGTCCACGGCGACCGACGCCTCCGTGAGCCGTTCCTCGGTGTGCAGGGGGCGGATCTCGGAGACCGAGTCGATCAGGGTCGTCTTGCCGACTCCGAACGGGCCGACCACCAGGATCTTCACCAGCTCACGGGTGCTGTCCGGCAGATGCAGGCCGCCGGAGCCGTGGCTAGAGCTTGAGGGCGCGGAGGCCATCGGCGACTCTCTCCAACAGGTCGGGTGCGGGGGGAACGGCGTCGGGGATGGGCGGTCTGGCCCGGACAAGGCCCCGGTCGATCAGATGGGCGGCGAGCACCCGGACGGCGGATACGGGCAGTTCGAGCAGGGCCGCGGTCTCCACGACGGTGAGGGATCCGCCGTCGAGGACGTCCAGCAGGGCGAGCTGGGCGGCGGGCAGATCGGGCGGCGGGCCGAGCGGCGGTACGGCGCCGGGCGCGTCGCCCGGGCCGGGCCGGAACGGGTCACCGGGGGCCGCCGCCGTAGCGGTCGTACGCGTGGGGCCGCCGGCCGCGGCGGGGGACACGGCCGTACGGGTCTCGGGGCCCGGCTGGGCCGGGATGCCGCCGACGGTGCCCGGCGGGACGGACCCGTCCGGTGCCGGGGACGACGGTGGCGGCGGTAAGGGGACACCGTCCGGGGAGCCACCGGAAGCACCGGTTCCGACGGGTGCTCCGGGCGGGCCCGGGACCGGCGCCGGGCCGGGAACGACCAGTCCGGTCAGGATCGAGAGCCGTTCCAGATTGCCCGTACTGGGCCTGGTCTGCCCACCCGTCGAGAGATACGCCGGGACCAGGGGCCGGCCGCCCCTGCGGGCGGTCATGCCGGAGTGACGTCGCCATCGGTACCGCGGGGCGCGGCGGACATGGCCTTCTCGCCGAGCCGCGCCACCTGGGAGTGCACTCTGTGGGCGAGCAGGTCGAGCCGTACCTCCGGGTCGCCGTAGGCGGCGACACAGGTGCCGTGCCGGGTGGGCGCGACCAGGATGTAGCCGTGGTCGGACTCGATGACGACCTGGCGCACCTCGGCGTTGTCCTGGTCGGCGAAGGTCGCGGCGGCGCTCCGGCAGGCGCCCTGCACGGTGCTGATGATGGCGGCGGTGCGCTCCGCCGACGGCCGGGACAGCCGGTCGGAGTAGCCGGAGACCAGGCCGTCCAGGGTCAGCAGGACGGCGGCCCGTACATGCGGGATCTCCAGGATCGGGTCGAGCACCCAAGCGGTGTCGCCGGTCTCGCGGGAGGTACGGGAGGTCATCGGGGGTCTTTCCCTTCGGTGTGGTCGGCGCCGTGGTCATGGGCGCCGTGGTCGTGGGCGCCGGGTTCGGGCGCGGCGTTGCGGGCGGCGGCGGTACCGGCCTGGAGCGCCCCGAGGGCGGCGGCGGCCTCCTCCGGGGTACGCACGGGGGGCCGGGGGCGGGCGGGGGCCGTCCCGGTCGGGGCGGGGCCGTCCGGCCGGACCCGGCGGCGCCGCCGGGGCAGCGCGTCGCCGTCGGGCTGGGCGTGGTCCGGGGGCGCGTCCGGTCCGGCGGGCGCCGGGACGGCCGGTGGGGCGGGGGCGGCGGCCGGGGTGCCGTACGGCGGTCCGGCCGGGTCGGTCGGGGTCGGTCCGGCTCCGGGGACCGCGCCCGGTACGGCTCCCGGCCCGGTCCCGGGCGCGGCGGCCGGACCCGGGTGGCGCGGGGGCGGGGACGACGGCGGCGGCACGGTCGGTCGTTGTCGTAGCGGCAGTTGGTGCGGATGGGGCAGGAGATGGCGGCCCGATTCCTCCTGCGCGGCCGCCTCGGCGGCACCGCCCCGGGTGGAGCGGGGCGCGCTGGCCGCCGGGGGCCGTTCGGCCGGGTCGATCCGGCTCAGCAGATGGCCCTTGATCAGCAGCACGGCCCGGACACCGCCGTACGGTGACGGCGACGACAGATCGACCGAGAGGTCGAACTGCCGGGTGAGCTGGCCGATCGCGGCGAGACCCATCCTCGGCGGGTCGCCGAGCTCGGAGAGCAGGATCGGTTCTCTGCCCGCGACCATCCGCTGCGCCCAGGCGCGTTCGGCGGCGGCCATGCCGACGCCCGCGTCGTCCACGGTGACGGTGACGCCGTGGTGGGCCCGCTCCAGATTCACCACGACCCGGGTGTCGGACGAGGAGTGGCGCAGGGCGTTGTCGAGGAGTTCGGCGACGATGATGGCGACGGGCTCGACGGCGTGCGAGACCAGCGCCGTACCGTCCTCCAGATGGTTGCCGATCCGCACCCGGTGGTAGCCGACGAGCCGGGACTGGCCGCCGGTGACCGCGTCGACCAGATGGGACTCCTCGCGGGCCAGCCCGACCCAGGCGCCGCAGACCACGGCGGCGACCTGGGCGCGGCGCAGGGACTGCTCGTTCTCGTGGTCGAGGGCGTAGAGGGTCTGGGCCAGTTCGGGGTCGTCGTACCGCTCCTGGAGTCCGCGCAGGACGTCCTGGAGCCGGTAGAGACCCGCCTGGATCTCCCGGGTGGCGCCGCGCATCCCGGCCCGGGCGGCGGCGTCGACCCGCTTGCGCTCCTGGGCGAGCGCCGTGGTCAGCCCGGTCAGTACGCCGTCGAGCGCGTCGCCCAGTTCACCACCGGCCACCTCGGGGCGCAGGGCGCCGGGGACCCGCAGATGGGGGTGGGCGGTCGCGGTGGCGGCGGCCGGGAGGCGCTTCTCCGCGAGATGCGCGACCTCGGCGGCGCAGGCCCCGGCGGTCCGGTCGGCCTCCTCGCGGGCGACCCCGAGATGGGTCCGCAGGGTCTCGATCTCGGCCGTCTGCCGGTTCCGCAGCCGCCTCGACCGCAGCAACCCGCCTCCCAGGGCGAGAGCCGACAGGGTCCCGGCGGCCAGACCGGCGGCGGCCAGCTCCGGTATCTCGATCATCGAAACCTCGGGGGGAGGGCGGTGGTTCTGGTGCCGTCGTCGGACGACCGCTCAAGTACACACCGTCATTGATCGATTGCGGGAGGGGGGCCGGGAAGAAATTGTGAACTTGTTTTAATGATCGGCCACTTATGTCCGGTAATCTTGCTTTTTGGTGCAGGAGTGGTCTCAAGTGGTCTCAAGTGACCTCTGAGGCAGCCGTGGTGAGTGTTTTTCCTGGTGAACAGGGCGGAGTGACGGCCCCGGGCATGGGAGAACCCGGTCCCGGGCCTGTGCGGTGGCCCGGGACCGGGCGGATGGAAGTGGTACGGCCGCGACGCTCCCCCTTGACCGTCGCGGCCGTACCCGTACGGCCGGTCTCCCCGGCCCCCGAGGGGCTCAGTCCCGGGGGCGCGGCGGGGCCGGCGTGTGGCGCTCCATCGTGACGATCTCCTCGTCCGCGGAGGGCTCGGACGAAGGCGTGGACGGCGTGGCAGCGCCGTCCGTCGTCGGAGCGCCGCCGTCGCCCGTGGTCGTGCCCACGGGTGCCCCCGTGGTGGTGTCCACAGGTGTCACGGGCGGCGTCGTGGGCGGCTGGGCGGGCGTGGTCGGGGCCGACGGCGAGGGCGTGTGGCGCTCGCGCGGCGGGGCCGGGGTGTGCCGCTCACGCGGCACGATGCCCTCGGCGGGCGGAATCGGCGCCTGCTGCTCGCTACGGCCTTCGGCCGTCGGCTCCGCGGTCACCGGCGGCACGGTCGGCCGGCCGCCCGGTGCGGTGCCGGACTCGGCCGGGGCCGGGGGCGCGGGGGTGTGGCGCTCCCGGGGCAGAATGCCCTCGACGGTGGCCTGTGCGGCTCCGCGGATGAATTCGCTCGAACTGTTCTGTGTCATCTTTCCTGTCCCCCTTGGATTGGTGCGGGCGGAACGTGAGTGGCCTTCCGGCCGGGGACTCCCCCGAGGGTCCCCGGACGGAAGGCCGGGGGACCTGTTCCCCTCACCCCCCGGAGAGGAGAAATGGTCCCGGTGCGATCCGTCTGCCCCCCGTTGCGACGGATCGACTGCAAGAGAGCATGCCGAAACGGCATAAACATTCGATGAACGTCCTGCTAGAAAGCGGTCACAAGCCTGCCGACCAGGAGGAACGCCGACCTCGTGGCGTTCGGTGCCGGAGGGGGGAATCGAAAGTGCGCCCTTCGTGCCCCTCGGTACGCGCCGTCACGCCCCCTGCGCCGGGGGGTGGCGGTGACTCGACTGCTCGGTACTGCGGCGGTTCGGTGGCCCGGGGATTGCGGGTCTGTAGTCATATACGCACAGACGGTCGAGGAGGGTTCATCGCTACGGGGTGATGTGGCGACCGTCACAGCAACCATCGCGATACGGCGACTATGCCCGAATGGTCCGGACCTATGCGTTCCGGGGTCCGGACCCGCGAATTCCAGGCCCGGACCCCTTGGTTCCCGGGGCCGGACCCGATGGTTCCGCTGGTTCGGACGGTTCCGCTGTTTCTTCAGAGGGTGCTCAGCGGCGCCAGCAGTCCGCGTACCTCTTCCGCCTCCGGGGCGTCCATGGACTCCAGCAGGGACTTGGCCTCCAGCCAGCAGGCCCGGGCCCGGCCCGCCTGGCCCAGCGCCGAGAGCGCCCGGCCCAGGGTGATCAGGACGATGCCACGGATCCGGTCGCCGCCGATGCAGCCGATGGCGAGGGCCTGTTCGCAGTGCTGGGCGGCCCGGGCGGCGCGCCGGGCGGACAGATGGACCTGGGCGATCCGGAAGTGGGCGGTGCCCTCCCAGAGCCGCTGCCGGTTGGCCTCGAACAACTCCATGGCCTCGGAGAGCTGCTCCAGGGCGTCCGCGTGCCGGCCGGCCTGGGTGAGGGCGACCCCCAGGGCATACCGGGCGTTGGCGAGCCGGAGGGTGTGCCCGATCCGCTCGTAGATGCCCACGCCCTGCTGGGCGAGGTCTATGGCCTCGGGCACCCGGTCGAGGGCGAGCTGGGTCCTGGAGAGGTTGCAGAGCGCGCTGGCCTCGGTGGAGTCGCTGTCGTCCCGGCGGGCGCCCTCGGCGGCGTTGCGCAGGAACTCCTCCGCCGCCTCGTACCGGCCCTGGTTGAAGGCGATGATGCCGCGGTCGTTGTCCGCCCAGTAGACGGGGGCGGGGTCGTCGACGGAGACGGCGAGTTCGGCGGCGATCCGGGCCTCGTCGTCGGCGTCCTCGTACCGTCCGGCGACCAGATGGACATTGGTCATCGAGGTCCGGGCCCTGGCCTCGGCCCTGGCGTCGCCGCAGGAGCGCGCCGAGTCCCGGACGGCCAGCGCCGCGATCTCGTACAGCTTGGAGTTGGCGCCGGACTCGGCCAGCCCCTGGGCGGCCCACAGCAGGTCGGCGGCGAGCCGGAGCCGTCTGCCGCCGGTGGCCTGCCGGGCCCCGGCCAGCATGCAGTTCGCCTCCGCGTACAGCCAGTCCTGGGCCCGGCGGCGGTCCTGGAAGACGACGCCCGTCAGGGTCGTCGGGCCCAGGTGGTGGACCAGCTTGTCGCCGGGGCGCTCGATCCCGTACACCCGGGAGGCGGTGGCGAGATAGAAGTCGAGCAGCCGGGCGAGGGCGGCCTCGCCCTCCTCGGGCCGCTCGTCCCGTTCGGCGCAGGACCGGGCGTAGAGCCGGACCAGGTCGTGGAAGCGGTACCGGCCGGGGGCCGCGGACTCCACCAGCGATGTGTCCACCAGCGCTTCGAGGAGGTCCTCGGTCTCCTGCTCGGGATGGCCGAGCACGGCCGCCGCGGCGGCGAGGGAGATATCGGGGCCGTCGGCGAGGCCGAGGATCCGGAAGGCATGGGCCTGGGCGGGCTCCAACTGGCCGTAGCCCAGCTCGAAGGTGGCCTTCACGGCCAGATCGCCCGCCTGCAACTCGTCCAGCCGGCGGCGCTCGTCGGCCAGCTTCTCCGCCAGCACCGAGACCGTCCAGGTCCGCCGGGCGGCCAGCCGGGAGGCGGCGATCCGGATCGCCAGCGGCAGGAAACCGCAGGCCGCGACCACATCGAGGGCGGACTGTCGCTCCGCCGAGACCCGCTCCAGGCCGACGATCCGGGTGAAGAGCTGAAGTGCCTCCTCCGGCGACATCACATCGAGGTCCACCAGATGGGCCCCGGCGAGATCGACCATCCGCACCCGGCTCGTGACCAGGGCGGCACAGCCCGCCGTACCCGGCAGCAGGGGGCGGATCTGGGCCGCGTCCCTGGCGTTGTCCAGCAGCACCAGGACCCGGCGGCCCGCGAGGGTCGACCGGTAGAGCGCCGACCGCTCGTCCAGCGAATCCGGTACGGACGCCTCGGGGTGGCCGAGCGCGCGCAGGAACGCGCCCAGCACCGCCTCCGGTTCCGTCGCCCGGTTGCTGGTGCCCTGGAGGTCGACGTAGAGCTGACCGTCGGGGAACCGGGGCCGGACCTCGTGCGCGACATGGACGGCGAGGGTCGTCTTGCCGACCCCGCCGATCCCGGCGAGCGCCGAGACCGCCATCACGGACCCCTCGGCGGTCGCCAGCTGCTCGCCCAGCTCACGGACGAAGGACGCCCGGCCGGTGAAGTCGGGGACCGTCGCCGGAAGCTGCGCGGGCTGGGCCACCGGCGGCGGCGCCGTATGCGGCTCGGCGGGCGCGGCGAGGGCGGCGTCCGCGCGCAGGATCCGCTCCTGCAACTGCGAGAGTTCGGGATTGGGGTCGACGCCGAGTTCGTCGGCGAGCAGGCGGCGGGTGTCGGCGTAGACGGCGAGGGCCTCGGCCTGGCGGCCACTGCGGTAGAGCGCCAGCATCAGCAGCTCCCGCATCCGCTCCCGCAGCGGATGGGCGGCGGTCAGGGCGGTCAGCTCGGAAACCGCCTCCGCGTGCGCCCCGACCTCCAGATCGAGATCGAGCCGGGTCTCCAGGAGCTGGAGCCGCCACTCCTCCAGGCGGGCCCGCTGCCCCTCCGCGTACGGCCCGGGGACATTGGCCAGCGGCTCCCCGTCCCACAGCCCCAGCGACTTGTTGACCAGCATCCGGGCATGGCCCGGGTCGCCCGCGGCCCGGGTCTTCTCGGCCGCCGCCGCCAGCTCCTGGGCCACGAACAGATCGAGGGCGTCGCGCTCTATCCGCAGGGCGTACCCGCCCGACTCGGAGACCAGCGTCGTCGCCGAGAGCACCTTGCGCAGCCGGTGCGCGTACGTCCGGATCGTGGCCAGCGCCTGGGACGGCGGCTCCTCGCCCCAGATGGCGTCGATCAGCTCGTGGGACGTCGCGGTGCGGCCGTCGCGCAGCAGCAGGGCGGAGAGCAGGGCCCGTTGCTGCGGAGAGCCGGTCTGCAATGGCGTCCCGGCACGCCAGGCCCGCACCGGTCCGAGCACACTGAAACGCAGCTCCACGGCGTCACTGTCGACCTCGTTGGGCGCCGGAGATCGCTGCTCCGGTACGCGAGGCCCGCGTTCACGGTCCATGCTGCCCCCTGCCCCCAACTGCCGGTTCGCACCCACAGTCTGCCTTGTGTACGACAACTCCGTCAGCAGCGGAGCGCTTCATTCGGCTCATTGCCCGGGACGGCGGGCCGCCTAACGCCCCTTGGCGATCATCCGCCACATCCGCCAAGACCTCCTCCGTTTCTCCCCGGGCACGGGGGACGAAGCGTCAAGGTCGGTAGATTTCACCGGGGTTCGCCTTGGCGGGGGCCAGAAGTTGGGAGACCGTGACGAAGGTGTAGCCCCGCTTTTTCAGCTCCGTGACAATCCCGGGAACGGCGGGAACCGTGCCATCGTAGATGTCATGCAAAAGGATGATTCCATCCTTCTTGACCTGCTTGAGGGTCCGCTCCTTGATCAGCTCGGAGTCGGTGGTGGCGTAGTCCTTGGCGGTGGTGCTCCAGAGGATCTGGGCCAGCCCGAGATCCTTCGACACCTCGGTGACGTCGTCGTTGATCCGGCCCTGCGGCGGGCGCATCAGGGTGGGCTTCTGCCCGGTGATCTTCTCCAGCTCGATCTGGGTCTTCTCCAGCTCCTCGCGGATCTCGCTCTTCTTCAGCTTGTCGAGCCGGGGATGCGTCCAGGTGTGGTTCGCGACCTCGTGCCCCTCATCGGCGAATCGTTTCACCACCTTCGGCCAGCGGTCGAGGTGGTTCTTGCCGAGGACGAAGAAGGTGGCGGGCACCTTCTCCTTCTTGAGGTAGTCCAGAAGCTGGGGCGTCTTCACGCCGGGGCTGGAGTCGAAGGTCAGGGCGACGCACTTCACCTTCTCGCAGTCGACGGTCCCCGGTGCCACCTCCCCCTTGGCCTTGCCGCGCGCGGTCGCGGGCGCGGTGGTCTCCATGCCGCAGGCCGCGAGGGCGGGGAAGAGGGCGATGAGGGCCGCCGTGGTGGCTATTCGGCGGGCTTTCCTCCGGGTGGCGGGCATGGTGAGGGTCTCCCTGAAGCATCTGGAGTGGTCAATTCCGCATGCACACTACACACGGGCCCGGGCCCGCCCGGAGGGCGGGACGGGCGTGGGGGAAGACGTGACAGGAGGGGCCGAGGTTCCGTTTTTCTTGTGGCTCGGTTCCCCTCCGGGGCGCTTCAGCCGCCTTCTTTGTGGCTCGGTTCGCCTCCGGGGCGCTTCAACCGTGTTCTTCAGTCGATCGTGCTCGACCGCTCGTTCCTCGCGGCCTCCGCGCGTTCTCCTTCCAGAACACGGTGCGCCCCTTCGGCTCACTCGCCTCTCCGGCGCGAGGGCAAGGCCGGGCACCCCGGGGCGCGCGGCTTGAGAAGGGGGGCGGGGTTGTCCGGGCCGGGCCCTTACGGGGCACACGGCCCGCCCCTTCGACTCGCTCGCCCTCTCCGGAGCGAGGGCAGGGCGAGGCGGCCCGGGGCGTGCCCCTACGGCACACTCGCCCCGGCGCCACTTCGGCTCACTCGGTTCTCCGGGTTCAGCCCGCCGACCCCGCGTCGGCCCGTTCCAGCGCCACCACGGGGATGACCCGCTCCGTCCCCGCCTGGTAGGCGGCGAAGGCCGGTACCCGCTCGCCCTGCTCCCGGTAGAGCCGGGCGCGCTCGTCGCCCTCCAGTACGGTCGCGATCCCCGCGTACGTCTCCACCCCGCCCTCGCCGTCGCCGATCTCGACGGTCACCCGGGGGTCGGCCAGGACGTTCCAGTACCAGTCGGGGTGCCGGTGGGCGCCCCCGTTGGACCCGAAGATCAGGATCCGGCCGCCGTCGCGCGCGTACGCCACCGGATTCGTCCGGGGCAGCCCGCTGCGCGCCCCGACCGAGGTGACCAGGACGAGGGGAAGCCCCTCGAACATCCCGCCCACCAGGCCGCCCCCGGCCCGGAACTCCTCGATGATCTTCCGGTTGAACTCGGCGTTCGACACGGGTCGTTCGTCGGCCATGGTGGATTCCCTTCGATGGCGCCTGCTGGTGACGGTCTCGGTCCTCCCAGCAAAGCACCTCGGCCCCGGCGCGCGACGACATCATCGGGGGAGTTCCGCCACCGCCTGCGATATCACGGTGTGGTGGCGGCCCCGCCGGACTCCCCGGTCCGGCGCGGCCCCCGCTCCCCGGAGGCGCTTTACTGGGCGGCCCGCCCGCAGTCGAGGGCCCGTCGTCACCCCGAGGAGAGACCGCCATGGCGCCGTACGACGTGAAACGCGAGCTGAAGAAGTTCTACGCCCCCAGGAACACGGCCTGGGCCGTCGTCGACGTCCCCGCGCAGCGGTTCATCGCCGTGGACGGGACCGGGAACCCGAATACGTCGCCCCGGTACACGGCCGCCGTCGAAGCGCTCTACGCGGTCGCGTACACCGTGAAGTTCGCCGCCAAGCGGACCGACGGCGGTGACTTCGTCGTCGGCCCGCTGGAGGGGCTGTGGTGGGCGGACGACTACGCCGCCTTCACCACCGGCGCCAAGGACTCCTGGAGCTGGACCATGCTCATCGGGCTCCCCGAGTGGATCACCGACGGCATGGTCGCCGAGGCCCGGGAGGCCGCCCTCGCCAAGAAGAAGCGGCCGGAGATCGCCGAGGTGCGGGTGGTGTCCCTGCACGAGGGGCCGAGCGCCCAGGTACTGCACACCGGCCCCTACGACGACGAGGCGCCGCTGCTGGCCGAACTGCACGACACCTATCTCGCCGCCAACGGCCTCCGGCCGAGGGGGCGCCACCACGAGATCTATCTGGGCGATCCGCGCCGTACCGCGCCCGAGAAGCTCAGGACGGTCCTCCGCCAGCCGGTGGAGCCCGTCACTCCGTAGCGGGGCCCGGCCGCCCGGGGCTACGGGCGCGGCGCCGGGCGGCCGGACGGCCAGGCCAGGCCAGGCCAGGTCAGGTCAGGTCAGCGGCAGATGCATGATGTGCAGCCCCACATAGCCCCGCTCGGGGTGGCGGAAGCCCTCGGGCAGCGTGCCGATGATCCGGAACCCCAGGGACTCGTAGAGCCGTACCGCGTGGACATTGGTCTCCACGACCGCGTTGAACTGCATCGCGCGGTAGCCCCGGGCGCGGGCCCAGTCGATGGTGTACGAACACAGGGCGCGGCCCACGCCCCGGCCCTCGTGGGCGGGGTCCACGAGATAGCTGGCGCTGGCGATGTGGGAGCCGTTGCCCTGGTGGTTGCGGTTCATCTTGGCCGTGCCGGTCACCTTCCCGTCGGGGGTGGTGGCCACGATCGTCAGGGCGGGCGGGGACAGCAGCCACCAGCCCGGGGCCTCCTCGGCGGAGAGGTCCGTGGGGAAGGTGAACGTTTCCCCGGCCGCCATCACGGGGTGGAAGAAGGCGGCGATCGCGGGCCAGTCGTCGGCGGTGGCCTCGCGCAGCAGCAGCGGTACGCCGTCACGGGTGCGGTACTCGGTCATGAGGTGGTCCCGGGGTTCAGAGTCGTACGGATCAGGGTGAGGAGTTCGTCGTCGGAGAGGCCGATGGCACGGGCCTCGGCCGCCAGGTCGTGGACGCGCTGGACGAGCCGGCCGCGCCCGGGGTCGGCCCGGTCGCTGATCACCGCGCCCCGGCCCCGGCGCAGCTCCAGCAAACCCTCGTCGCGGAGTTTCTGGTAGCCCCGCAGGACCGTGTGGAGGTTGATGTCGAGGGAGCGGGCGAGGTCCCGGGCGGCGGGGAGCCGTTCCCCGGGGGCCGCGGAGCCGTCGGCCAGCGCGCGGCGTACGGAGGCCGCGACCTGGTCGCTGAGGGAGAGCGACGACTGGGGGTCGATCCGGAAGAGCATGCTCGGCCTCGGAAAGGGGTCGCCGGTGGTCGGGGGTCAGGGGGCGGCGCGGTGGGCCCGGGCCGCCAGGGTGTTGAGTGTGGCGGCGGCGGTGGCCGCGTCGTCCACGGTCACCAGGAACGTACCGCCCGACGCCCGGTCGACGGCGAGCGCGTCACCGGATCGCAGGATCACTCCGCTCGCCCCGGCGCGGATCCGGTAGCCGAAGCCGCCGAAGTCCCGTACGGCGCTGACCCGCCGGGTGGAGGCGGTGGCGATCTCGTCCAGGGGGATCCGGACCCGGGGGCGGCGCAGCCCGGCCGGGGTCACGGTCAGTCCGCGGGCGTCCGCCGTCACCCGGATCCGGCCGGTCACGGCGAAGGCCACCGCGAGCGGGACCGCCAGGGCGATGATCCACCAGCCCGCGTAGGCGGCCGTGACGGTCAGGGTGAGCACCGTGAGGCCGCCCGCCGCGAGGAGCCCCGGCGACCCGGCGGTACGGGTCCAGGCGATCTGCTCCCGGGGGCCGATGGGCAGCCGCCGGGCGCCGGGGGCCGGGTCGTCGCCGGTACGGGTGGCGGGCGCCGGGCCCGGCCCGGCGGCGAACCAGGCCAGGGCCCCGGTCACGGCCCAGGCGGCGAGGGCCCACAGGATGTGCCAGCCGGAGAACCGGACCGACGCCGGGTCGTCGACCCCGGTATTGGCGAGCAGCAGCATCACCAGGACCCAGTCGAGGAGGGCGAGTGTGCCCGCGCCCATCGCCGACATCGCCCGGGGCGCGGACGCCTGCCCGGCGCGGGTGGGGAGGCGGGAGAGCAGGGCGAACAGGGCGCCGACTCCGGCGAGTGCGAGGGCCGCCGTCACGGCGAAGGCGGTCCGGCCCGTGAAGCCGTCGGCGCGGCCGTCGGGGCCCATATGCGTGGCGAGTTCGTCCGGCAGCCGGTCCCGTACGGCGAAGTAGACCGCGAGGAACACGGCGACGGCCAGCACCGCCGGGACGACCGCCACCAGTGTGCGGCGCCATGGTGCGGCCGTGGCCGGGGTCATGTCCTGGGGTGAGTCCGGGGTCTCGGGACGTCTCATAGCACCCTCCAACCGGTTCGGTTAGTTCTATGTCTACTAGAACAATAGCGGCCGGGGGCGGAACAAAGGAAGAGGGGACGGGCTTCGACGGAACCCGTCCCCTCTTTTGTCAGGTCTTTCGCCGGGTGTCGCCGAGTGCCTCAGCCGACCGTCGCCGGGGGCGGGCTCCAGCGGTTCTTCGGGAGCACCGTGTCCGGGACCCCGTACTCCTTGCGCAGGGTCTCCGGGATCGCGTAGTGCATCACCCGCCCCCGGGTCAGCGCCGACAGTTCGAGCCCGGAGACGAGATCGCCGAGCCGGTCCAGCGCCCACGCCCCGTACGGCGAGCGGTCCTCGATCGTCTCCAGCGCCCCCAGCAGCCGCGGTACGGCCCCGACCGCCGTGTCCCAGGCGGTACGCGGCACCCGCAGCCAGTCCGCGCAGGTGTCGCCGACCAGATGCCGGACCAGCGCGCCCACCAGCGGATCGAAGAACGTCCCCGGCACGACCTCCTCGTAGAGGTCGATCAACTGGCGGGTGAGATGGACGCCCTGCTCCGACGGCCCCATATTGAGCGTCATATAGAGGTCGAAGTACTGGCGGCCCTCCTCGATGGTCTTCGGTACGGACACCTGGTCGATACCGAGCATCGCGCCGACCACCCGCCAGGCGTAGAAGTACGCGTCGGCGCCCTCGTTGCTCAGATGGATGCCGAGCCGGTGCAGACTGTCGAGGACCAGCATCGAGAAGATCATCTGGCCGCCGATCATGTCCTCCTGGGAGATCGGCGTCCCCTCGGCCGCCCGGTCCCAGTGGCCGTCCCGGAGCAGATGGTGACGGATGGAGGCGTGCAGCAGCCGGACCTTCTGCGCGGCCGGCACGAACTTGCTGCCCGCCTCGAACGCGTCGGGCCGCATCAGATAGAGCACGAACTGCCCGGTCTCCGCCATCCGCTTCGACGGATAGGCCAGCGAATGGGTCGCCGACAGCAACCGGGCCACCCGCGGCACGACATAGCAGGCGGGCATCGAGGCGAAGGAGAGGGCCGTATTGATATGGACGTTGTTGTCCACGAAGAACAGCCGGGCCCGCTCCATCCGCTCCCAGTCCACCCACGCCGGTGGCGCGGCCGTGGCTTCGAGATAGGCGCGGGCCGCGTCCGGCAGCCCCTCGGGGAGGGGCGACCCGGCCGTGGAGACGTACCGCATCAGGGTGTTGAAGGTGCCGACGTCACCGCCCTCGATGAGCGCGGCGACGGTGGCGTCGGCGAGTTCGTCACCGGCGTTCCGCAGGGTGTGCAGGGACGCCTCGGTGTACGGGTACACGGGGTGGGTGGTCATGGGAGCCCTGCCTTTCGGAACGGTCGGGGGTGAGGGGGGTACGGGCCGGGCGCACGGGCCGGGTGGCGTACGGGCTGTGTGGCGTACGGGCTGTGCGGTGTCGCGCGGCGGCCCGTCCGGGCGCGGGGCTCAGAACTGGCGTACGGTCGCCGAGCCCGCCAGGGCCGTCAGCGCGGCGGACACGGAACCCGGCAGCGCCAGCCCCGCCAGCGCGTCCGTCGCCTCCGCCACCCGGTCCGTGATCATCCGCTCGATCCGCTCCGGCGCCCCGAGCCGGGTCATCAGGGCCCGCACCGTCTCGACCCCGGCCGCGTCGAGGGACCGGCCCCGGGCCAGCAGCCGCCGCAGCTCGGCCCGTTCGGCCTCCCCGGCCGCCCGCCAGGTCTCGGCCAGCAGCGCCGTCGGACGCGCGGTCCGCAGATCGTCCGGGCTCGCCTTGCCCGTCCTGGCCGGATCGCCGAACAGCCCCAGCAGATCGTCCCGGAGCTGGAACGCCTCGCCGAGCGGCAGCCCGTACGCCGAGAAACCCGCGCGCAGCCGGTCACCCGCCCCGCCCAGCACCCCGCCGATCAGCAGCGGCTGCTCCACCGTGTACTTGGCCGTCTTGTAGCGGATCACCTTCAGCGACGACTCCGTATCGGGAGCCGTACCCGTACGCAGGATCTCCAGGCACTCGCCCGCGATCAGCTCCCGCGCCAGCGCCGACCAGAGCGGCCGGGCCCGCGCCAGATAGGCGGCGGGCAGCCCGCTGGTCGCGAACAACTGCCCCGCCAGCGCCATCAGCAGATCCCCGACCAGCATCGCCAGCGACCGGGCCGCCGTCACGGTCCGGGGCCGCTGCCGCAACCGGGCCCGCAGGGCGACATGGGCCGTGGGGCGGCCGTGCCGCAGCGGACTGTCGTCGATCAGATCGTCGTGCACCACCGCGGCGGCGTGTATCAGCTCCATCGACGCCGCCGCCAGCAACAGGGCGTCGCTGTCCGGCTGACCGGCCGCGCGCCACCCCCAGTAACAAAACGCGGCCCGCAGCCGCTTGCCGTCGGCGACGGCGTCCTCGACCTGCTCGGCGACCGGAATCAGCTCCGGGTCGATGGCGACGAGCTGATCCGTCTCCCGGCCGACGAAGCCGCGCAGCGCGTCGTCCACCCGGGCCTTGAAGGCGCCGGGATCGTAGCGGTCAGCCACCATCGGAAGCGGGGGCGTCGGCGACGGCGGCGGCACGGGAATGGCGGGCCAGAACCTCCAGATGGGCCGGGGGCCGTGACGCGTACCGGTCGATCGCGATCCGGCCCCGGGCCCTGAGGTCGTGCCCGGCGTCCTCCAGCAGATCGGCGGTGTCGGAGCGCCGGAGCAGTCCCCGTACGGTGTCCACGGCTGTGCCCACCACCGTGCCCGCCGTACTCAGCGCCAGATCGGCCAGCCCGGCCGCGACCAGCACGGCCTGCTCGTCCAACCGCCGGTCCCGGTCGGCATCCGGTGACGACGACATCGACATCCCGCCCTCCCCTGCCCGTGAAACGCCCGTTCACGGCCCTGATTCAGGGTGTCGCGGAGGGTACGGCGCGCAGGAGGGCGCGAACGGATATCCGCCCCAACGGATGACGCCTCGTAAGCCCGTCCGTTTCCCCCACCCGGGTGGGGACGCCGGTCCCCTGCGGGGGCGGTTCGGTGGAGGTTTTTAGGGGCGCGGGGAACTGCGCGACCAGCCCCGTACGGTCGGTGGACCGGATCCGGCGTACGGGAGCCGTACGCTCCCGGTGCGCCGAAGGCGCGAAACATGGTGCCAACAAGGCATGTATGCGGACTGCGGACCGTCCGTGGCTGTTCGCGCAGTTCCCCGCGCCCCTAAATGCCTCCGGCTGACCGGACTTCGCGGGCTGCGGGGAGGGCGCGGGTGAAGAAGAGGGAGTCGGGCGCGTCGGTGTAGGGCGCGAACGGCGGCGCGGGGGTGTAGCCCGAGCGGGCGTAGAAGCGGATCGCCGCCTCCTGGCGATGACCCGTCTCCAGGGACAGCCGCGTCCAGGACCGGCCCCTCGCCCGGTCCTCCAGGGCCGCGAGGACCGCCGCCGCCGCGCCGGTGCCCCGGGCGGGCGGGGCGACGTACATCCGCTTGACCTCGCCCGTCGCCGCGTCGACCGGCCGGAGCCCGCCGCAGGCGACGGGCGTACCGGCCGGGTCGTACGCGACGACGAAGACGGGGACATCCGCGGCGGACGGGGCGATTCCGGGCTCGCTGTCGGGTGTGCCGTACAGCTCGGCTATCTCGGCGCGCTGGGCGGCCCGCAGGGCGACCGCGTCGGGCGCAGACCAGGGGACGTCTTCGATCGTGAACTCCATGCCCGGATTGTCGCCGGAGAGTGTTTCGGCGGGATTTCGGCGGCCGGGGGGATTGTCAGTGGTGCCCTTTACCGTCGGAGCATGGACATCGTGGTGGAGATGCGGGCCGCTGTCGCGGAGCGGCGGGCCGCGTGGGAGTTCGTACGGTCCTTCGTCCGGGCGTGGTGCGCCGTGCCCCTCGCCGACGGGGACGGTTACGGCCCCGACGAGATCGCCGCGGCCGAGCGGCGGCTCGGGCTGACGCTGCCCGCCGCGTTGCGGGAGGCGTACGCCCTGCTGGGCCTGCGCCCCGATCTCACCAGCAATCAGGACGTGTTGCGCCCGCTCGCCGAGCTGGCGGTGGAACCCGGCGAAGAGGCGGACGGGCCGGGGGCGGTGCTGGTCTTCCGGGACGAGAACCAGGGCGTGTGCCGCTGGGGGATACCCCTGGCGGAGCTGGGCCGGGACGATCCGCCGGTCGTCGTACGGGCCGATCTCGCGGACAAGTCGGCGGAGCGCTGGGAGCCCTGGCTGGAGCGGGTGTCGCACTGCTTCGTGGAGATCGTGCTGGCGGAGGCGGTCCACGAGCCGGAGGAGCTGGCCGCGTATTCGGACGAGGTGGACCGGGAGACCCTGGTGGCGACGGAGTGGCTGGTCCGGCTGCCGTTCCCGGAGTATCCGGTGGGCGCGCCCACCGGCACCCGCTGGTACGCGGGGCGGGACGCGCTGCTCCGGGACGACGACGGAATGGTGTCCGTCCGGGCGCGCGGTACGGAGGAGGAGCTGGACCGGGTCCTGGACGATCTTCTGGGTCCGGAACCGGTCGGTACCCCTGACGGTTCATCTGTGTAGCCATTCGCCTACACGGCGCTTCGAATCTGCCTACAGTCGGGAGCCCCTCGATATGGCAGGAGCGGAGGAGACCGTGGTGAACCGCAAGGATCTGAATCCGGAGGGAAGTCCGCAGGAAGCCTTCGGCGCGCGGTTACGCGGCGCGCGTGAGAAGCGCGGCCTGACGCAGGACGAACTCGCCGAGCGCATGGGCTACACGGGGCGGCATGTGTCGGCGGTCGAGACCGGCCGCAAGCCCCCGACCCGTCGGTTCGCGGCGGGTGTGGACACCGCCCTCGGCACCAAGGGGACGGGTGACACCTTCGAGCGCGCGTGTGGGGAGATCCGCCACGGTGTGCTGCTGGAGGGCTTCCCGGAGTATCTGTCCTATGAGGGCCGGGCCGTCGAGATCCGGGTCTTCGAAGTCGGAGTCATTCCGGGACTTCTCCAGACCCCGGGGTACGTCCGGGCGCTGGCGGACGCGGCAGTGTACCGGGGCGATATCAGCGATCAGCAGGCCGATGAGTGGATCACACTGCTCGCCGAGCGGCAGGCGGCGCTCATCCGGCCGGTCCCGCCCGCACTTGTCGTGATCATGGACGAGAGCTGTATCCGCCGTCCCGTCGGCGGCTGGGAGGTGATGAACGAACAGCTCGACCGGCTGGCGGAGGTCGCGACGCTGCCCCACGCGATGGTGCTGATCGCCCCGTATGACATCGGGGAGCGCAGGACGTTCAACCGCCCGGTGAATCTTCTGACGCTCGCCGACCGTTCGGTGATGTCCTACGTCGAGTCCCAGACCGATGGGCGGCTGGAGCGTGAAGTGGCCGCTGTAGCACCGCTGTTCATGGCCTACCATCAGCTTCAGAAGCACACACTCCCCCTAGCGGCCTCCGTCGATCTGATCAAGCTGGCACGAAAGGGCTCACTGTGACTACTACGACCGGATCCCCCCGCTGGTTCACGTCCTCCTACAGCAACAACGGCGGTACGTGTGTGGAGGTCGCGACGAATCTCGCCGGGGCGCAGGGTGTTGTTCCGGTGCGGGACAGCAAGCGTCGTTCGGGTCCGGCGCTCGCGGTGCGTGCTGCCGCTTTCGCGGCCTTTGTGACGGGTGTGAAGTCGGGGGAGCTGGTCTCGCCGTGACCGCCATGAGTGCATCCCCCCGCTGGTTCACGTCCTCCTACAGCGACGTTGGCGGTACGTGTGTCGAGGTCGCGACGAATCTCGCCGGGGCTCACGGCGTTGTTCCGGTGCGTGACAGCAAGCGCCCCACGGGTCCGGCGCTGGCGGTTCGGGCGACCGCTTTCGCGGCCTTTGTGACGGGCGTCAAGGGCGACGGCTTCCCCGCCGTCTGACCAGCCGCCCGGCGATCTTCCGGCCCCGCCGCTCCGGTGCCCACCGGTGCGGCGGGGCTTCGTCGTCGCAGGCGTCACCGGAAAATTTCAAAGCGGACAAAACCGGCGCCGCTGCGGTTATCGCATCATGAAAAGTCGACCTCGCACCTTGCAAGCTTCGAGTCGCACTGCGCGCCAAGCTTCCATATCGAGGCAGAAGAACCTTCACTTCGCGTAAATCCAAGGTTCGATATTCGGACGCTTTCCCTCCGGATGTGGAAATCGTAGGGCTTACCGTCCTGTGCATGACTCAGCTGGATGCCCGGCCCCAGGCCGCCGGGGACACGGGAGGGGCCGCCGCCCCCCGCGAAGGCGGTGGCGTACGCGGCAAAGGGCTCGGCGGGAACTCCGTCGGGCTGATGGGCAGTACCGTCATCGGGATCTCCACCGTCGCGCCGGTCTACTGCCTCACCTCGACCCTCGGGGCCACCGCGGCCGTCGTCGGGCTCCAGATGCCCGCGATCTTCCTGGCCGGGTTTCTGCCGATGCTGCTGGTCGCCTTCGCCTACCGCGAGCTGAACCGGGTCATGCCGGACTGCGGGACGTCCTTCACCTGGACCGTCAAGGCGTTCGGGCCGAAGATCGGCTGGATGTGCGGCTGGGGTCTGGTGGTCGCCACGATCATCGTGCTCTCCAATCTCGCCGGGGTCGCGACCTCCTTCTTCTGGCTGCTCGCGGGTGAGATCACCGGCAGCGAGTCGGTGGCGGCGCTGGACGACAACAAGGCCGTCCACATCCTCACCGTGCTCGTATTGATCGCGATCGCCACCGCGATCAGCTACCGGGGCATGACCGCCACCAAGAGCGTCCAGTACGCCCTGGTCGGCTTGCAGCTCCTGGTACTGGCGATCTTCGTCGTGATGGCGCTGGGCAAGGCGGGGGAGTTCGGCACATCGCTGTCGTTCTCCGCCGAGTGGCTGAACCCGTTCGCCGTGGAGTCCTTCGCCGCCTTCACCGCCGGGCTCTCCCTCTCGATCTTCATGTACTGGGGCTGGGACGCCTCCCTCAGCGCCAACGAGGAGACCAGCGGCAGCGGCAGGACCCCCGGCCGGGCGGCGCTGATCGCGATGGTCGTCCTGGTCGGCTCGTATCTCGTCACGGGTGTCGTGGCGCAGATGGCCGTGGGCTCCGGTGAGACCGGACTGGGTCTCGCCAACCCGGAGACCTCGGACAATGTCTTCGCCGTACTCGCCGGACCGATCATGGGCACCGGGCTCGGGGTGCTGCTCTTCGTCGCGGTGCTCGCCTCCGCGGCCGCCAGCCTCCAGACGACCTTCATCCCGGTGGCCCGTACGGTGCTGGCGATGTCGTCGTACGAGGCCCTGCCGCCGTCGTTCCGGAAGGTGAACCCCCGGTTCAAGACGCCCGGTCTGGCGACCGTCGTCGCGGGTGTCGGCACCGGCGCCTTCTACACCGTGATGACACTGCTGAGCGAGAACGTCCTCACCGACACGATCTACGCCCTCGGGCTGATGATCTGCTTCTACTACTCGCTCACGGCCTTCGCCTGCGCCTGGTACTTCCGCCGCGAACTGCGCCGCTCCGGCCGCGACCTCGTCTACAAGGGCGTCTTCCCGGTCCTGGGCGGGCTGATGCTGGCCGCCGTCTTCTTCAAGACGCTCTACGACATGTGGGACCCGGCCTACAGCGGCTCGTCCGTCGGCGGGGTCGGCACGGTCTTCGTCATCGGTGTGGGCCTGCTGCTCCTGGGCCTGGTGCTCATGCTGGTGATGCGGTGGCGGAGCCCGGCGTTCTTCCGTGGCGAGGTCCTGACCCGCGACACCCCGTCCCTGGTGATCGACGACTGACAATGGTCCTGTTCCGCGGGGCGTACGGCAGAGCCACGACGAGGGGCGGGCCGACGTCAACGCGCCGAAGGCCGCTGCCTGAGCGACGGCGACGCCGATCGCCGCGTGATCGTCACCGGAGCGCCCGTGCGCGCGCCCCGATG